>JAIRTS010000051.1 GCA_031254795.1 Treponema sp. | reverse complement strand
CGCGCTAAAGGTCTGCTATCCCGCTCGTTCAGGGCGCGGAAGTTCCATTGTATGGAAAATAACGCTCTGATTTTGATTGAAATTCCTTAACCATTATTATTTCATTGTTTTCATCAAATTCGATAATTGAAACCCCATCAAAAGAATGTTTATGTATTCCCGCCTCATATTCAAAGAACCATTCCACTATTACGACGCTGTTTTGATTAAAGAATTGTTTTACATTCCATTGCAAGACATTATTTTCTTTTTGCCAGTCATTAAACCATCGTATAACTTGCTCTTTTCCATTATATTCAGGACCGTAACATTCCATATATTTGATGTCTTGAGAAAAATATCTCTCACTAATATTTATATCTTTTTCTATCCATGAATTAAAATATTGTTTGACTATCTCCTTTCTTATATCCACTTCTTCAAATCCATCCATTTTCTTGTCCTCCGCATATTCTTAATCCATTTTTATAAAAATATCAATTCGCGCGACAGGATTTCATCTGGCGTGTCTCTCAAAGAGATTCGCCTAATCTTATTGAACCGCGTACGCCTTTTTCTTTTTCCATTCGGGCAACAGTTTCTCCGCTCCTTCAACCAGCGTCCGCGTCAGAGCGTCCTCAGCGGCCGCGAGAGCCGCTTCCAAGGCGGGCATTTCGTCCGCCGTAAAGTCGGAAAGCGCCCATTTGCGAACATCGCCATCCACCGGGCGGCCTATGCCGATTCGCAACCGCCAGAAATCCACCGAATTGAAGGCGGCTCTCATGGAGCGAAGTCCGTTATGCCCATTGAGGCCGCCCGAAAATTTGAGGCTCACCTCTCCCAGGGCGAGGTCAATCTCGTCGTGGACTATCAGGATGTTTTCCACCGGCAGCTTAAAAAAAAACGCCGCGCTAGACACGGCGTCTCCCGAAAGATTCATAAAGGTTTCCGGCTTTAGAAAATGGACTTTTTTTGAAGCACCGCCGAAGATCGCGCCGTCAACGGTCGCGTAGATGCCTTTGAATTTCTTTTGCCAAGAAACAAATGACAAGCGGGTTGACTTCTCCGCAAGAAGCCTGCCCGCATTATGCCTATTCAGGGCGTATTCCGCGCCCGGATTGCCAAAAAAGGCGACAAGTTCGATCATTCTATCTTAAATTTCGACACTTCCTTCACCAATACATCAATGGCATCCTTGTTGTGTCCGCTAATTTCGCTCACCTGATTCACCGCGGCGTTGATCTGATCCGCGCCGGACGCCATCTCGTTCATCCCATTGGTGATCTCCGTCGTTACCATCTCAAGGTTCCTCCCCTCGGAAATCACTTGCTGACTGCCTTCGAGCATCTCTTCGGATCCGCTCTTCACCTGCTGGGTCACTTCGTTCAGATAGCTTATCGCTTCGAGTATTTGCTGGCTTCCCTGATTCTGCTCTTCCATAGCGTTGCGAATATTTTCTTCCTGATCTGAGACGGTCCTGACACCAGCGTCAATGGCCTCAAACTTGTTCAACACCGAATCCGTGGACTTCGTTATCTTGTCTATGGAATTCTTTATCTTCTTCAAAACATTGCCGATGGTCTTTGACTGTTCGCTTGAAGATTCCGCGAGTTTGCGGATTTCATCAGCGACAACGGCAAAACCTTTGCCCGCCTCGCCGGCGTGGGCAGCTTCAATGGCCGCGTTCATTGAGAGGAGGTTCGTCTGGCTCGCTATATTCTCCATGACCGCGTTTATCTCAAGCAGCCCCTCGGATTCGCGGGATATTTCCTGAATATCTGACGAAACTTCCTGCAAACCGGAACGCCCCACTTCGGAAGCGTTCGCCAGATTGTTGACGTTTTCCGCGTTTTGCATCAATGTGCGGGCGACGGATTGAATGTTTGCAAGCATCTCTTCGATTGCGGAGGAGCATTGGGAAACGCTGGATGTCTGTTTGTCGATATGTGTATCGAGTTTGCCAATGTTCACCGTGATCTGTTCCATCGTGGCGTTCGTTTCCGTTACGGAAGCCGACTGGTTGATGACCCGCCCTTTGATGCTCTGAATGTTCGCGGTGATCTCGTTGATGGCGGCGGCTGTTTCGGTCATGTTGGCGGAAAGCTCGTTGCCTATATCGAACAGGGCTATTGACTGTTGTTTTACCGCGACCACCAAGAGCCGTATCTTTTCCAGCGTACTGTTGATGTACCTCCCCAAAGCGCCGATCTCATCGTCCTTGTGTATCACAAGCCGCCGCGTAAGGTCTCCCTCGCCTTCAGAAATGTCTTTCATGGCGCCGGCCACCGTATTGATCCGTTTGGTTATGGACGTTTCCATTACAAAGAAAACAACTCCCACCGCTATAATAATCGCGACGATAGTGATTATAAGCGCTATCCTTGTTAAAGCGTCAACTGCGGCGAACACGCTATGTTGCGGCACTGAGGCAAGCAACATCCACGGAGCCGCCACCGATCCAATAGCGCTGTCTCCGACATAAAACGGGTACATCTGAAAGAGGCGTCCGTTCCCCGCTCCGAAAGACGGGTTCCCAGTGTTCAGCGCTTCCAGAGCCGCATTAAGAGCGTACTCGCCTAGTATGCTCGCCGATTGGGAGTCGGTTATTTTTTTCCCGCGCATAGAGGCGTCGTAGTGCGCCACTATGCTTCCGTCGTGTGCATAAAGGATCGCCCTTCCGCCTTCGCCGTAGGGCTTTATGCCTTCTATAACAGATTGAGTGGCACTTACATCAATCATTATGCCGACTCTGCCCACCGTCGCGCCGTTTGCAATGATAGGATAGCAAATCCTGACGGTTAGTTCCTGCCCCTGTGCTGTGGGGGAGTAATAAGGGTTGCTTATAACAGGATCTCTATTGTCCATATTGGCCGCTATGTCAGCGTACAGTTCGTAGTCTGAGAGGAGGCGCACTTCAATGGTTCCCGAGCTCCGCGTAAACCACGGCATGTACCGTCCGCTTGAATCGGCTCCGCGCGTCTCGGCGGCATAGGCCGCGTCATCGCCTTCAAGTACATTCGCCTTCCAGATGCAGAACATCCCCATAAACTGGGGATTTGATTCCATGATGCCCTGCAACACCGTATCATAGCGTATCCTCCGATCTTCAACCGGAATGCCTTGGTACGAATCCATGATATTTGACACAGCTTTTGACATGCTCAAAAAATTGGCGTATCGTGACTGTACTTGCCCGGCGTACCTGCCGGTAAGATTTTCCATGTTTTGCATGGCGGCCGTTGTTTGCATGGCTCGCGCTTGCAACAACAACACAGTCGCAGTCCCTGCCACAAAAACAGCCACCAACGAACCAACAATTAAGGTCAACTTCGCTCTTAACCGCATATAATGCTCCTTAATAATATATAATAAAGTCTAAACTATAAACACACACAAACGCCAACCTGCGATAAGAAATATAGTGTTCATTAGTATATCAACAAAACGTTATTTTGTAAATGCCTGTCGCAGAAAATTTAGGTCTAATTCAGGGTAAACCGGATGCCTGTCAAGCAGTTTTTTAACCCGCAAAGCCGCTTGAGACTTGTCTTTTTCCGCTATAATGTATTTCGCCCTGCTTTTTTTCGCCGGGTCTTTGGCGTCAGGCGCCGGCGAGACGCCCTTCAGGGTCTGCGCGATGACGCCGCCTATCTCCTCCATTTCCGCCGCGCCCATGCCCAGGGTTGTAACGGCCGCCGCGCCGATGCGCAGACCCGATGTGTACCACGTGCCGTTGGGATCGAAGGGAAGGCTGTTCCGGTTCACGGTGACGCCGCACTCGTGGAGCGCGCTTTCCGCCTGCCTGCCTGTAATGCCGAGGCTGCGGACATTCACAAGAAAGAGGTGGTTGTCCGTGCCGCCTGTAAGTACGTCAAGTCCGTTTTTGACGCACGCTTCGGCGAGCGCCTGCGCGTTTTCAACGACACGCGCCGCATACACGCGGAATTCCGGGCGCCTCGCCTCGCGGAACGCGACCGCTTTCGCCGCTATGACATGGGGAAGAGGCCCGCCCATCGTGAGGGGGCAACCCTTGTCCAGGGCGCCGGCGAATTCTTTGGTGGAAAGCGCCAGCCCCGCTCGCGGTCCGCGAAGGGTCTTATGGGTCGTGGTGGTGACGACATGGGCGTGGGGAACGGGATCGTAGTCGCCGGTAAAAACTTTCCCGGCCACGAGTCCTGCGAAGTGCGCCATATCGACCATGAAGACGGCTCCCGCCTTGTCCGCGATTTCCCGCATACGGCGGAAGTTGATTTTTCGGGGATACGCTGAATACCCGGCCAAAAGGATAAAAGGCTTTATCTCAAGCGCCTGTTTTTCAATGGCGTCATAGTCAAGCAGTCCCGTTTCTTTGGAAACCGTGTAGCTATGCACGTCGAACATGCGTCCGGAGACGTTATGCCGGTACCCGTGGGTAAGGTGTCCGCCGGAATAGTAATCCAGCCCCAGAAGTTTCTGGTTGCCGAGCGCCTCCCGCGCCTCCTTCCATTGAGCGTCCGTGAGCTTGTAAAGGTCTTTGACGGCGAATCGCTCCAGCAACGGCGCCTCCACCCGTGTGGAAAGTATGGCCCAGTATGCGAGCAGATTGGCGTCCGCGCCGCAGTGAGGCTGCGCGTTGGCGTATTCGGCGCCAAAGAGCGCGCGGGCTTCCTCAGCCGCAAGCGCCTCAATTGCGTCTACATTTTCATTGCCCGCATAGAAGCGGTGACGCGGCACGCCTTCGGCGTATTTGTCGGTGAGCAGATTCCCCATTGCAAGCTGTACAGACATTGAGCAGTAGTTTTCGCTTGCGATGAGTTTGATGCGCTTGCGCTGATTTTCCAGTTCTTTGACAATAGAAGCCGCGATTTCCGGAGCGACTTTGGCGATTTCCCACAAATTGCAAAGGTACGCCAAAAAAGCGGTGTTAACGGCGTCTGGAGAAGACGCCGACAAATAGTCCACGATGGGGTTGTTGTTCATCCATGTTCTCCTTAGAAGATAATAGCTTTTTTGCGTGTTTGCAACAAGAGGGGATAACGTACGGATGTTTTGTAAATGAGGCTGTTCCAAAACGAGAGTCGCGTTTGCGAACTGGTGTTCGGGCTAGTTTTGGAACAGCCTCAAATGGACGCGTTTTCGCCGCTTTCATTTATTTGTAAAATACAGTAGAGTAGACTGCGGCGCCGGTTTGAAAACGCGCCCGCTTTAACTTGTTTCGAGGGAAGGGAGGGGTTTATGATGGAAATACGCCGCGTCACGGCGGATGAAATGGTTCAATGCCGTAAAATCTGGACGATTGCTTTTAATGGACGCGAGCAGTACGGCGAACAGGACGAGGCGAGAGACGCAAAAGACGCGCTGGAAAATCCGCCGGAATGGACGTGGGCGTGTGTTGAAAACGGCGCGATCAAAGGCTGCATGGTTGAAATCCAATTTCTCATGCGGTTTGACCACCAGAACGTGAAGATGTCCGGCATCGGCGGAGTCGGAGTCCTGCCGGAAGCCCGAAGCAAGGGTTGCGTCAGATTGCTATTTGAGAAGCTGTTGCCGGAAGCCTATGAAAACGGCGTTGTTTTTTCCAGTCTCACGCCTTTTTCCCACGCCTTTTACCGGCAGTTTGGCTATGAACTCGCCTGCGTCCGCAACAAGATCAGCATTCCCACTCAAGAATTCGCCCATCTGAAACCTCGCGGACAATTTGTACAAATTTTCCCCGGAGACGACTCCTCTGATCTCAACGCGGTTCACCGCGCCTACATCGCAAATCTGAACCACGGCATTTGCCGCGATTATTGGGCGGACAACCGCGCGTGGCGGGCGTTCATCAACAGCGATCCGTATGCAACGGGTGTCTTTCTCTACCTATGGTACAACGATGAAGGCGAGCCGAAATCCTACATCAAGTATCAGGATGAAAAGGGCGGAGATGGAGATCGTATGGATGTAAAAGAGCTTGCCTTTGTCGACCAGGAAGGCTTGTACGGCGCGTTGGGGCTCGCGCGCAACGTGAGTTCCCAATACGACGCTTTTGCGTGGGCTATGCCCTCTTTCATCGATCCGTTTGACTTTATTTCCGACATGTGGGCGGTTGAGCAACATATCATTCCCCGCGACATGACGCGCCTCATCAATGTGCCGGCGGCGCTTGAACGTATGCGCCGGCCTGCGGGCGAGGGGCAGTTCGTGGTTGAGGTCGTGGATCCGCATATTGGCGCCAATCAACGCCGCTTTCTGGTCGAATACGCGCCCGAAGGCAGCCGCGTCTCGGTTACGCGAAAAGACGCGGACATGAAGTGTACCGTCGCCGCGTTGAGCCAACTGGTTGTAGGCTACCGTACGCTGGAAAACGCCCTCTTGTCAAAACAAACCGGAATCGAAGCGCTCGGCAATCTGGAAACGCTCCATAAAGTGTGGACGCTCCGCCCCCAGCATATTACAGAGTATTTTTAAG
>JAIRTS010000265.1 GCA_031254795.1 Treponema sp. | reverse complement strand
AGGCGTCGCGGCCCCGTTTCAGAACTTGAGCCTTCCCATCGCTGAAATCACGCGCGTTTTTTCTTTGAGCGGCATTTGAACGGTTAAATTCAATGAGAAACCCTGAAAAAGCTCGTGGGTGATGGCGAGGATGGGCGTGACGGAGAAATCTTCGTCTCCGAAGCCAAACACGCAGGCGGCGCTTGCGTTGGTATAGTCCGTAAAAGCGTATTGCGCGAGGGCGTAGATGTTGTGCCTGTCGCTATAGCCAAAAGGGTTTTCCAGACTAAAAGCGGTCGCCGAGGAAGCGCCTGAAAAGAGGTATTCGCCGAGCAGGTACAGCGTCCCGTTAAAGAAGGAGTAGTCAAACCCCCCGCTCGCGGAAAGCCCGTCGAGAAATCCGCCGCCGGAGATCCCTCCAGATTTTCCGCTCTGGCGATCCTCATGGTTGTAGCTGTACAGCGCGTCCGCGACCAAACCAACCGCGACGTCGGCTTTTACGGACAAGCCGGCGCGGTGAACGCCAAAGGGCGTCCCGCGCGGCGCGACCGAACCGTCATCGCGCGATGCGCCATCGCGCGGCGTTTCAAAAACGTAGAGCGCCTGAAGGCTTGCCCTGCTCCAATGCCGGTCAACGGCGAGTCCGGCGTTCCATCCGCCGCCGCCTGTGGAAAAGGGATCCTTTGGCGCGGACGCGAAGACCTGCAATTTGGCGTCTTCCATCGGATAAAAAGAGAGCGCGAGCCCCAGAACGCCGCGCGGGCGGGCGTTGGGATAGAGCGGGTTGCGGTGGTTGAGAAAGTCCGAAGGGGCGAACGCCTGCCCATAACCAAAGGCGAGGCGCATAAGCCCCATGTCGGCGTCAACATAATCGCTATTGAGTCGCAAAGAAAGCCGCTCCAGTTCCATGCTCGCGCGGTAGTTTTCGCCCGCCCCAGACGCCGCCGCGCTGTCGCCGGACGCCGGAGCGCCGGACGCCGCGATAAGATTAAAGGCGACGTTAAAAACCGCGAAGTCTTTGATTCTTGTTTGCAGACGCAGATTCGCGTATTCTTCAAATTGAATGGCGAACGAGTCCTCGCCAATGACGCCCTGAACGGTCGTGTCAAGGACGCCGGACAGCGTCGGCGCCTGCCTTTGAGTTTGCGCCGGAATCGACGGCGGCGCCGCAAGCAACACGGCGAACACGGCCGGCGCGGCAAGGAAAAAAGCGCGATTCGATCTCGCGCGATTCGGATCGCTTTTTTTCGACGCGATCATAATTCACCTCCTAAAAAACACAATGAGGGCGAGCGGGAACGCCGGCGCGTCCGCCGATGAGGGCGTCGGCGAGGACATTCCCCGCCTGATTACCGCTCCAGATTCCTCTGGCTGAAGACCGAATCCGGTATCGGACGGTCAAGAACCACGCTTCTCATACTGAATGTGGTCTTGCTGCCCTTTCGCAGGAGATCGCGCATCTCGTATTCAACCGGAAAACGGCGCCCTTCAATAACTTGAACGCGGAGCAAGGTGAATTCCTTGAGTTTCGCGCCGGAAAGGGCGTACAACTCATAATGCAGGAGATCGCCGCTTTCTTTGTCGATCCACAATTTCTGTTTGGGATAGCTTTCCGTCTTCTTTTTCGCGCTCAGATCGAGAATCCACGCGTCCCTGCCGTTGAAAACGCCGCTTCCGCTCAAAACCGGCGTGTAACGCGCCGAGAGCTTCTCATTTTCAATGGTGTCCTCGTATGAAAGATCGGAACCCATCATGCTTTCTTTCAGCATATGCCCGGAAATGAGCGTCACTTCCTCGGTGTCAGGAGAATACACGTAGAGCCGCGCCCCTTTCTTGAGGTACTTGGTTCCGTAATCCTCAGGGTTGACAAATTCGATGAAGCTGTCGACGTCGCCCCGCGCCCACGCCCTCATGGTCTTTACGTATCGCCTGTTCTGATACTCAATGATCATGTCGCCCTCGTACTGAATGGTGGTGAATATCTCGTTTTCATCCACCCTCCGCAGCAATTCCTCCGCAGACGGCGCCGTCTGCGCGTAAACCTGCCCTGCCGACAGCAACACCGCCGCCAACCATACACATTTCGTTTTCATATAAACCTCCAATTTCTTTTCCTTAAAAACCGCGTTTTCGCAACCTAAAGATTGCGAAAACGCGCCGGGCTAAAGTCCGCTGTCCGCCCGCAAAGCGACCGACTTCGCGGACAGACGCTATCTATCTTCTCAACGCCTCGACCGGCTCGACAAACGCGCTTTTCAGCGAGGGGAACAGGGTGAATATGGATGCCACCACCACGCCCATAAGCCAACTGCGGAGCAGTTCGCCGACGCTGAAATGAAAGAAGATCGTGTTTGCCAGGGGCATATTGTCATACTCCCCGGCAAAAGTTGTCCAGCGCATGGGGAAGAACTGCCCTATGCCCGTGAGGAGTCCGCCCAAAAACATCCCCACGGTCGCCCCAGCCATTGCGAGAAACAGGGATTCAAAGAAGAACACTTTGACGATTTCCCCTCTCGTCATGCCGAGGCTGCCCATCATGCCGATTTCCTTGATCCGCTCGTGGATGATCATCGTTATTGTGTTGACGATGAGGAGGCACGCCACGACGAGGAAGACCAGATACATCACGAAGTATATCGGCTCGTACATCTTCATCATAACGACCCAGTATTGATCTTTCCATTCGGTGATTATGTCATCCGCGCCGAGGATGGGTCCCATGTCGCGGGCTATGCGCGCGCTCAATTCCTGAGAATCCCCATACACAATGATCTGCTGGCTGGCGTCGTCCAGTCCAAGAAGGCGCTGAAGCCGCGTGAAGTCCGCGATGATCGTCTCCTTGTCCCACTTGGCGTAATCAAAGCGGAAGACGCCGGTTATCACGGGCGACCACAGTTTGTCCGAAAACTG
This sequence comes from Treponema sp., assembly GCA_031254795.1. Classification (GTDB taxonomy): domain Bacteria; phylum Spirochaetota; class Spirochaetia; order Treponematales; family Breznakiellaceae; genus JAIRKH01. The sequence continues at coordinate 725 of JAIRTS010000265.1, read as the reverse complement.
GGCCGACACGGTTTTAAGGGGAATGCGGTCGCCGATCTTCAAGCCCGTTTTTTCCGCGAAGCGCGCGCCAACGACGCACTCGTTGCTGTCCGGCGCCGGGTAGCGCCCTTCCACCAGCCCGTCGTTTTTATCCGTGAGATTAAAGTGGTTTATGGCGGACTCGTCGCGCATGCTCATGCCCCAGAGCGCGGCGTGCTTGACAACGCTTTCCTGCAATGAGGCGTAGGTCGCTATCCGGGGGAACGCGGCGCGGACTCCGGGAATGGCTTCAATCTGGTCCAGCGTCGCGGCGAGGCTCTTGTACTCAGCCACCGGATACTGCGCCGGCGAATATTCGCTTTCCGCCTCGTATTGGGCCGACACCGCCCGCACATGCCCCAGTTCAAACACCTGCACCACTTCGGATATGCTCTGGAGCATGCCGTTGATGAAGGATGAAAAGAAAATGATGATGAACACCGCTATCGCCACCGCAACGACGCAGAACATGGTGCGTCGGAAATTGCGGAAAATGTTCCTGAAGGCGATGGTGATGATTATCCCCAAACCGCCCTGTCCATAACTATCGCTCATAAAATCCTCCTCCCCCCAAAAGTTCCCCCAAAGGGGGGTTTAAAACTTCGGCGTCATTAGCCAATGCGGCGTACGACTCTTCGTCTGACAGACGCCGCGTCATCTAACAACTTTGATTTTGAAGCTCTGAACTCCAATAATTCTGCTCCGAG
>JAIRTS010000045.1 GCA_031254795.1 Treponema sp. | reverse complement strand
ATGTCCCCTTTCTTTGAATTCTTTACGAATGTGGGGAACGTGGGAGTGGGAATATCGCACCCGTGCCAGTACGCTTCCCGGTACATTTCTTTCACCTTGGAAATAAAATCCTGTTTGTGGCTGCCTGAACGTTTCAGATCGAATAAGTATTTTCCGACTTCCTTGACGGTTAGACTGGAGAGCGGCTTTTCCCCCCACTGCTCAATGACCTTTTTCATGATGGCCCGTCCTTCCTGCATGGAATTGGGGTCAAGGGGCTTGCCCAACTGGACGCGCCGCTTCATGTGATCGCTTTCCGGGAAGAACATGGTTTCCGCGACCGTCTTGACGAGGACTGAATCCCCGCCTGAAAGTTTCGGGAGTTTTGCCACGAAGGCGTTGGCCTCGTTTCTCGTCTGGCAACCTTTACAAACCTTCTGCACCTGTTTCCCGTTCGCCACGAAATAGTAATACCATTTGTGAATAACCCGCCCATTTTTTACCCGTTGTTTCCTGAACATGTGGTACTCACTCATCTCTTTGTCTCCAACTTGACATTTACTTGACTTTTCTCAAAAAGCCCGTATCTGCCTTTAACGTAACTTGTTATATAGCAAAGATATAGAAGCAGAATTAATAGTTTTCGGAGTTTGCCTCACGGGGTTCCGTTCGCTTAGGTCGTTCCGCGCTCCACTTCCACGGCTCACTCCACCCACAGTTTGTCTGCCCTGGTCGCGCTTCCTACGGAAGCGATGCTACGCAAGCCCTTATACGGAGGGAAACGCCGCGCTCGCGCCGTCCGCGACGGAACCATTGCCCTGAAATAGCGCGTGGAGCGAAACGTCATTCATCCGCCTGAGGGGGCGTCCCTCATCAAAGCGCGTTGTCTGTACAGCGCCGTTCACGCGGAGCAATTCGCCACCCTGCTTGCCGCCGGAGACAACTGCACTAGCATTTTCGCCAGCGTGGGAACGGAGAGGTCCATGTTGTTCTTGAGCCAATGCTGCATCAGGGCGATGGAACCTTTTACGACGTACACCAAATAATATTCCCCTATTTCAGGAACATCATTGAACGCCGGATCAATAAAATAATTCACCAGATGCGTCTTGCTGGTGAACCGGCGGAAAAACCGCTCCTGAAAGTTAATGTCGCCGTTTTCGCTGAGCAGCACCTGAATTGAGTTGCTGTTGTCCGCGATGTTGCGCACGATTTCTTCAACCATCTGGGTGATTTCACGCGCGCTGCGTCTTTTGTCAAATTTTTTTAGTATGTCTTCAAAATACGCGATGGTTTCTTCTTCTATTTGTTTAAGAAGATCGTACTGATTACTGTAATGCAAGTAAAATGTCGAGCGGCTTATATCGGCGAGATCGCACAACTCTTTAATGGTGACGCGTACAATCGACTTTGACTTCATCAGTTCTATGAGGCTGTCCTGCAACGCCTTCCTAGTATACCGTGTCTTGCGTCCGTCTTTTGCGCTGGTTGCCGCCGCTTCCATATTCTTCACGTATCCTCCAGACATTTTACTATAAATTGTCCAAAACTGGACAAAATACTTAATAATGTTCAATTCAGAACATAGTATATGTAATTTGTCATTGCTTTTTGTATTCATTATATGTATTGTGGTAAAGAAAATCAAGGAACAAGCGGAACGCGGAAGGCGCGCTGTTTGTCATAAGGGGCAGGTATGGAGCGATTGTATGGGCGTCCGTTTGTCATAGTCGCCATCGTAGCGGCGATCACGGCGTTCTTCGCAGCGCAGCTTCCGCGAGCGGAATTGGACAATAACAACACGAGATTCATTCCAAAAGAGAACGAATCCCGCGTCATTTCGGATTACATTGAAGAAACCTTCGGGGCGTCGGTGATGATTCTGGTTGGGCTGGAACGACCCTACGGCACGGTGTTCGAGCCGGCGTTTCTTGAGCGCATTCGGGAATACAGCCAAACCATAGAGACCGTCGAATTCGTTAAGAGCGTCAATTCGATTATGTCCACGCAGTACATAACCGGCGACGCCGACAGCATCATCGTCACCGATTTGACGCCGAAAGGCTTTGCGGGAACGCAGGCGGAGATCACCGAGTTGAAGCGGCGCATCGCGTCGTGGGATTTGTATCGTGGCACGCTTGTCTCGGACAACCTTTCGGCCACTCAGATCATCGTCAGCCTTGATGTGAAGACCGAAGACGTCGGGCTTCCCGAAGTCGTGGAGACGCTTGTGGCCATACGCGAGACCGCGAAGGAAATGTTCGCCGGTTTCGCCGAAGTGTATGTGACGGGACTGCCGGTTATCAGCGCGACCATAAACGAATCCATGGGAACAGACCTGGCGGTACTGATCCCGCTCTCGGCGCTGGTGGTGTTGACGATTCTGTTTTTCTCTTTCAGGCGCTTCACCTTTGTGGCGCTGCCCCTTCTTACGGTGATAGTCGCGGTTATATGGACAGTGGGGGCGATGCCGCTTTTCGGCATAAAACTGTCTATTCTTTCCACCGTTCTGCCGGTTATCCTCATCGCCGTTGGGAGCGCCTACGGGATTCATGTGGTGACCCACTACATGGAAGACACGCAGAACCGGCCGTCAAGCGTCGAGGAACACCGCGCTCTGGTATATGAGTTGATGCGAAAGCTCATAAAACCGGTGTTTCTCGCGGCGCTCACCACTTTCGCCGGTTTTGGGTCGTTTTGTTTCACCTCCATTATTCCAATACGCGAGTTCGGTTATTTTTCCAGTTTCGGCGTGGCGGCCTCTTTTATCGTGGCGGTGACGCTTATTCCCGCGCTGTTGCTTATCCGCGGCCCCCGCATCCTAAAGGACGCCCCGAAGAGGCGCGCGAAAAGGGCGGGCCGCGCGGACAGCTCTGTAAACAGCGCGATAGGGAATGTCTTTGTCTCCATCGCCAAGAGGCGGGCGCTGGTGTTGAGCGCCGTCATAGTCGCGCTCGCCGTTTCGGGATACGGACTTTCAAAACTTGTCGTTGACAACAGCACCATTGAGTTTTTCAGAAATGATACGGACATAGGCCGCTCAGACTGGTTTATACGGGAATATTTTGGCGGCTCCCGCGACCTGGCGCTTCTTGTGGAAGCGGAATCGAGCGAAGCGGCGCTTGATCCGGCGGTGTTAAGCGCCATTGACGGTCTTTCCACCTATCTTATGGAGCGTGTCCCCGAAGTGGGCAAGGTGATGGGATTTACGGATGTGATAAAGCGCGTCAATCAGGTGTTCAATGTCGATGAAAGTCCTGACGGCTTGCGTCCGGTCAGCGGCGCGGGGAGCGCGGCGGACGGCTTTGGGTTTGGCGATGAAAGCGATTTTGGACTTGGCGGCGAAGACGGCTTTGGATTTGGCGATGAAAGCGGGTTTGGGTTCGGCGGCGAAGACGGCTTCGGATTCGGCGATGAAAGCGGGTTTGGGTTCGGCGGCGAAGACAGCTTCGGATTTGACGATGAAAGCGGGTTCGGATTTGGCGGCGAAGACGGCTTCGGATTTGACGCGCCGGCGGAGGAACCGGCGGAAGCCGCGATGGACGCCGGCACTTCCGCCGCCCGCATGGAACAATACAGCGCCGCGGATATTATCGCCATACTTGACGCGGCTTCCGGAAAATCGCTCGCCATGAGCGGCAACGATCTTATCCGCGAAGTTCAGCGGCTCACCAATTACAATGGGTTTGCGTACTACGAAATCCCCTCCTCGCCCGAACGGTACGGGAAAACCACGACAGAAGAATTGCGGCAGCTTATTTCAAATTATCTGGTGCTGCTTTCCGGCGACGACAGCTTTGACTACTCAAACGACCCGCTTGAACCAACCGCGATAAAAATGACCATCCAGCTTCGCACAACCACAAACAGCGACACAAAAAGAACGATCAATACGATTAAAAGCTATATTGACGCGAATTTCCCCAAAACCGTGCGGGTGTTGATCAGCGGAGGCGCGGTGATGGAGGGCGCGGTCGCCGACCTTATTGTGGGATCCCAGATCACCTCCCTTGTTATTTCTGTGCTGATGGTGTTTATTATTGTCGCGCTATCCAACCGTTCAATCAGCGCGGGGCTTATCGGGGCGGTTCCGCTCGCCATTGCGATACTAGCCAATTTCGCGGTGATGGGCTTTTTGGGCATAAAACTCAATATCGGCACGGCCCTTATAGCGAGCCTCGCCGTGGGCATCGGCATTGATTACACGATTCATTGCATTGAGTTCTTCAAGCGGGAATATCAGGCCGATCATAGCTCCGGCAATGACTTTCTCCGCCGCACGTTCACCGGTTGCGGCAAGGCGATACTGATTAACGCCGTGTCTGTGGGCGCGGGTTTCGCGGTTCTTTCCCTTTCCCAATTCAAGATACTGTCTGAACTCGGCGCGCTTGTCGCGCTGAGCATGGCGATAACGGCGGTCGTAAGCCTTACGGTTATTCCCGTGTTGCTTACAACGGTAAAGCCAAAGTTTATCTACGGAGCAAACGTCAGCGCGTCGCGTTGATATATGATTTAGCGTTATAGGAGTGTAAAGCATGAAAAAATTTACGATGTGCGTTGTTTTGTTATTGGCGGGCGTCTTTGTTATGAATGCCCAGGACGCGGCTTCCATTGTGGACGCGGCTCGCAACCGTATCACGAGCGCCACCGTTTCCACCCGTTCCCGCATGGTGATCACCGCCAAAAACGGCTCAACCACGGAGCGCCGCATTGACCAGTATTCCAAAGACGACGCTCGCGGGAACGCCCGCGCGGTCATTGTGTTCCTGGACCCCGCGAATGTGAAAGGAACTCGCTTCCTGACTATGGACAACACGTCGGGCGGCTCCGACCGATGGATATACTTGCCGAGCTTGGGGAAAGTCCGCCGCGTCGCCGCGTCTGAAAGCGGCGGCAGCTTTATGGGAACGGACTTTTCGTATGACGACATATCCGCTTTGAGCCGCGACACAAGCCTGGACACCCACACGCTTTTGCGCGAGGAGACCGTAAACGGCGCGCCGTGTTATGTCATTCAATCTGTTCCCAAGGATAATTCCTACCAGTATTCCAAAACAATCTCATGGATAGATAAAAACAAACTCCTTTTATATAAGAGCGAATTGTACGACCGCCGAGGCGCGTTGATCAAAGTGATGGAAAGTTCCGGCTATAAGGACGTCCAGGGGCGGCTTACCGCAATGCAGAACAAAGTGACAACCATAGCCGCCGGGACTTCCACCTCTATTTACATGGAAATCGTCAGGTACGACGACCCGATACCGGAATCTGTCTTTACAACGGCGTATCTTGAAACAGGGAGACCGCGATGAACCGCATATTTTTCTTTTCGCTGTTGCTGGCGGCTTTCGCCATGCCGCTTGCCGCCCAGGATTTCGGCTTTGGTTTCGGCGACGACGACGCGGCGACCGATGGCGGCGGCGGAAATTTTGGCGTCGCCATCGGCGGCGAGGTGTCGGCTTCATTGTTAGGGTATGCCGATGATTTTTCACAGGGGTTGGACAAGACCGGGCTTGGCGATATTTTTTCCGGCAAACTTAATTTCTCAGCCGGCAATTCCTTTGGCGAAGCGGTGATCAATTTGAATTTAGCCTCGCCTGCGACGGGATCTTCGCTGATAACCTTTGACGAGGCGTACCTCCGCGCCTATCTCGGCGCGCTTGAAATTGAGGGCGGATTACGCAAGCTCACGTGGGGCAAGGCGGACAGCTTCGGGCCTCTTGACGTGATAAACCCGCTTGATTACAGTGAAATAACCGACGCAAGCGACGCGCTGAATATGAAAATCGCCCGTCCGCTTGTTCATGCGACAGCGCGTTTCGGGCAGTTCTCCAAATTGGAAGTTGTTTTTGTCCCCACATTTGAACCGCATCGTTTCGCGTCCGAGGGACGTTGGCGTCTGGAGCAAATGAAGACATTGCAGGATATGATAGCGGCGGCGGCGCAATCGCCGGGGGGGCAGTCGATACTACTCCAGCCCGACGTTTCAAAGCTGAATTACGCGCAGGCGGGGTTGCGTTTCACCACCACCATCGGCTCTTCGGATATAGGAGCGCAGTACTATTACGGAAGATTGCCGACGCCCGCTATCAAATTGTCTTTCGCCGCGCCTCAACTCTCTGCGCCGAGCAAGATTGAGCTTTTGTATAATCCCTACCACCACATCGGCGTTGATTACGCCCAGGTGTTGTTTGGCTTTAATGTCCGGGTGGAATTCGCCGCCAACATAACGGACGATCTTGGCGGCGACAACGCTGAGGTGTACAACCCAAATCTCGCGTGGTCAGCCGGCTTTGACCGCGACCTTGTATGGGGAATTAATCTGAACCTTCAGGCAAACGAAACAGTGCGGCTGTTTCACGAGAACATACAGAACGGCCCCCTGTCGCAGGACGTAGAAGCCGACTCTGCCATAACTTCCACACGAATTACGGCGATACTCTCAAAGAAATTCCTGCGGGATGAGCTTGAGGCGCGCTTTGTCGCGTTGTGGGAGGTGGAAGTGAAGGACTTTTTTCTTATGCCCAGCATTATCTGGACAAGGGACGCGGTTCAGGTGGAGGTTGCCGGCGGGATTTTCACCGGCGATGAAAAAGGGCAATTCGGGCAGTACCACAAAAACAATTTCGTCAAAGTTGGCTTGACCTACAGCTTCTGAAAAACCAGCGGCGAGGCGGCTGTGATAGGCCGCCGGGCTTATGACGACGCCTTGCGCGGCTTCCCCATTTTGCTATGACTGTGGCTCTTTGTTAGGTCCGGGTATTTACGCGCAATCTTAAACCTAGAGCGTCATTTTTTTAATTCGAATTGACGCCCGAATGTAAAGCTCAAGGAAACCGGCCGGAAAACCGGATGCGGACAGGCGTCCTTTTCCGGCCCGGTTGAAAACCCCGCCGCCTATAAAAAGCGCCGGCGAAGGTGGCGCGCGCCACGCTCTTTCCCGCCTGAAACCAAACTCACCTGTCAGTCAACGTCTCTGTCAAGGGGTTTTGTGTGGCATGCGGCTCGTTATTTTTTTGGGGATGGGGGGATAGCTCGTGATAGTGTCAATAATTACATCTTTGGGCGCGTAGGGATTCGAACCCCAGACATCCACGGTGTAAACGTGGCG
>JAIRTS010000242.1 GCA_031254795.1 Treponema sp. | reverse complement strand
GCTGTTTTGCGATCATGGCTTTTTATATTTTCGGCGCGGCGCGTCCGATTCCCGAAGAGACGGCGCTTGCGTTTCGGTGGATACATTCGTTGGCCACGGCGCATCCAGCTGCGCCCGATGTGTACACAGGCGGGAGTTCCCTGTTGGCGTTTGAGCTTGGGGAGCGTTTCGGGTATGTGGACAGGGAGGGCGTCTTCACGGTGAACCAGACGAAGAGCGGCGGCGTGTCCTTGTCTCAAGACTATTGGGCGGAATACGGCGCAATCCCCGACAAGATAGAAGTGAAGGATCCGCTGAACGCGCCGGTTATGACTATAGAGATGGAAGATGGAGCGCGTGGGTATCCGTTCTTTCTGGATAAAAGGATGTTTTTGATAAACAGCGAGCAGAATTCGATCTCCGCGCTTGACGAGAGCGGGAAGGTCGTGTGGACGTACGATTTTGGAGCCGTGATCACCTGTGTGGACGCGGCCGGCGGGCTTCTGTTGGCCGGCTCTCTAGACGGCGTGGTGGAGGTTCTCGACAGTACCGGAAAGCGGGTGTTTTTCTTTGAGCCCGGCGGGTCGCGGTTATCGGTGATTGCGGGATGCGCTTTTTCTGAGGACGGTTCAAAGATCGCGGTCGTATCGGGAGTGGACGAGCAGCGATTCTTGCTCATGGAGCGAATCGGACGAGGCGCTGTGGACGAATACCGGGTGACGCGCCACGAATTTCTGGGGGCTGGGTTTAGACGCCCTGTGAGGGTGGCGTTCGTCGATAGCGGGAACCGTGTGGTCTTTGAGCGCGAGGGCGGGCTTGGAATTTACGAATTGTCGAGCCGCAAAAGTCTGTCGCTGGCGTTGGACGGCGAGGTGGTCGCGGTTGACGGGTCCGGCAACGGAGGATTGCTGTTCATCCTGCTCGCGGGTGGCGGGGAACGGAGGCGGCTGGCGGCGGTGAAATTTCCGTCGACGCTGATGTTTGCCGCCCCGTTTGACAGCGACGCCGTGTTTCTGGGAAGAGACGAAGAGTATTTGTATGTAGGCGGCGGGGCGAAGCTCGCCTCGTTTGAGATAGTCAAACGGTAGGAGGCTGAGGTGGAGTGGCTGAGGATGGCGGCGCGAGGAGCGGCTGTCGTTGCGGCGATGACGTGTGTCGCGGCGGCGTGGGCGATGGATCGTCCATCGTCGGACGCGGTTTTGGCCGGTAATTTTGGAGTGGATTCCGGAGGGGGTGATCCGCGCGTAGGCGACGTGTATGAGGGCGGAGGCGTGGTGCGGGCTGTGGAGACCGGCGAGGCGCTCTTCAGCCGGAACATGTCCGAGCGCGCGTCGAGGTTGCCCTCGCCACTGGGAGAGTGGACGGCAATAGATCACGGAGATGGGCTGATCAGTCTGTACGGGCGACTTGAGGGAAGACAGATGAGCCGTCTTCCTCCGGTGATGGAGAAAGGCGCGATGGTGGGTTCAGCCGGAGCGACCGGATGGTCGTGGGAAATGGGCTTTTACTATTCGCTGTTCGACCGGAAGGAGAGGCGGTGGGTGAATCCCGCGGTGATGGAGAGGCGGCGCAATGACGAGATCGCGCCTGTTATACAGTCAGTGACATTAAGAGACGCGCAGGGTAGAATGGTTGATGCGACGCAAGCGCAGGGCATTTTGCAGGGGAGACGGACTGTGTTCGTGTCCGTGGCGGATTACGCGGAGACCGGCGAGGCGGCACTTGCGCCGTTCAGGGTGGTGTGTTCGTTGAACGGGCATGAGGTCGGGGCTGTCGCGCTGGAGGCGTTGTCAGCGCGGGATGGAAAGATGTGGATATACCGGAATGGGCTTGTGCCAGTCAAACAGGTGTATGCCGGGGCGCTCGGCTTTGAATTGGGAGAGGTTGTCTTCGTCCGGGGGCAGGCGGAGTTGGAGGTCCTCGTCCAAGACGCTGACGGAAACGTCCAAAGGGTGGAATGCCATTTTACGGTAGAGTAGGAGAGCATGGAAGACATTGTCAAAGTAGAAAATCTTGTGAAAAACTACACGTCGGGCGCGGAGACCCTCCGCATACTGCGCGGCGTCAGCTTTTCCCTCAAGAATTCCTCGTCTCTCGCTATAACTGGTCAGAGCGGAAGCGGAAAAAGCACGTTGCTCAATATTTTGGGCGGTCTTGATACAAGTGACTCAGGATCCGTTGTGGTGGCTAGCATGGAAATTACGGATCTCTCCGAAAAAAAACTGTCCGCATACCGAAGCCGTCAAGTGGGCTTTATTTTCCAGTTCCATTACCTTCTTAAAGACTTCACCGCTTTGGAAAACGTGATGCTTCCCGCCTACATGTTCGGCATGAAAAAGAAAGCCGCGTTTGAGAAGGCGCGGGCATTGCTCTCGGATGTGAGGCTCGACGACCGCGTCGGGCATTATCCGTCCCAACTTTCGGGCGGCGAGCGGCAACGGGTCGCCGTCGCGCGTTCCTTGGTAAACGACCCCGCCATTATCCTTGCGGATGAGCCGACCGGCAACCTCGATCCCGACAACAGCGGCATGGTTGCGGAAATGCTCTACGAAACCTCACTCAAACGGGGGAAAACGCTCATCGTGGTAACGCACGATGAAAAAGTCGCGAGTCGCGCTCAATATCATTATACGCTGGAAGCGGGGGCGTTGCGATGAGCGGCGCTCAGTACCATTATACGTTGGAAACGGGAGCGTTGCAGTGAGCGGGCATGCGGGTTTCTTCATCGCGATCCGCTATCTTCTCGGACGGGCAAAGGAAGGCGGCAGGTATTTGCGCGGCGCCGCCACCGGAATAGCGGTGAGCCTTGTGCCTATCATCGTCACCCTCATCGTGGCGGACGGCATGATCCGCGGCATCACGGACAGGTACCTAGAGCTGGGAACAGGGCATGTGCAGGTGTATGACTTTGCCGGAGACGAAAGCCTTGAAGAGATAAAAGGCGCAGTCGCCGCCCAGGAAGGCGTGCGGGGCGCGTGGATAGAATGGCAGGGCATGGGCGTGCTGGTGGGCGGCAAGGGAAAAGCCGGAGCCTCAATACGGGCGGTAGAGCGGGACTTTTGGGAAGACGAAGGCGTGTCCGCTTTTCTGGAAGTCGTCTCCGGGGACGCTCGTTTTGAAGCTGACAACGAAGTGTTCCTTGGCGAGGCGTTGGCGGAATCCATCGGCGTGAAAGCAGGGGACATGGCGCGCCTTATGACCGTACGCATCGCCGATGACGGCAGAAGCGTGCCGCGCATGACCCCCTTCGTGGTAAAAGCCGTTGTTTCCGCCGGGTACCGTGAAATAGACGCGCTGTGGTGTATAACGACCTACGACGCGGGCAAACGTATATTCGCCGGCAGCGAAAGCGCGTCAAATTCGTTCCTTATGCTTAAAATCAACGATCCGTATAAAGACGCCGATTCCTCCGTCCGCTCCCTCTACGCCCTCCTGGGCGCGGGATACGGGGTGTACACGTGGAAAGAGATGCAGCTTGCGCAGTACAGTTCCTACGAATCCACCCGTCAAATACTTCTTTTCATCATGGCGCTTATTGTCATCATAGCGACGGTCAATGTGTCTTCCGCAACCTCCATGCTGGCGATTGAGCGGCGGAAGGATATCGCCGCGCTTAAAGCCGCAGGCGCGAGTCCGGCGTTCACCAGCCGGATATTCGTATGGGCCGCTTTCATCACCGGACTTATCGGGGCGATTGCGGGCATAGCTGCGGGACTTTGCATCGGCTTGTCCATAAATCATGTAATTAGGGCGCTTGAAGCGGTCATCAACTTTTTTATGTTTGGATCCGGCGCCGGGCAATTCAAACTGCTCGATCCCGCTTACTACCTCGAACACTTTCCTGTCATCATTGACTGGCTCACTATTTTGATTATCGGAGTTTTCACCGTGTTGTGTTCAATAGTCGCTTCGTATCTGCCCGCGAGAAGGGCCGGGAGGTTAAAACCGCTGGAAATTCTACGGAAATTGTAAATGGCGCGAAGCGGTGGACTTAAGTCGCCCGCCGCCCGCCATCACCACCGCCACGAACCGCCTACGCTCCAATAATTGACAATGCCGTTGTTGTCTTTCACCAGCCCTCTGTTCCAGCCGTATTCAAGCGCGTAATTCGCAAACAAGGAGAATTCCCCGAACGAAAAGAACGGCAGTCTCCATGTCACCCCTAGCCCCACCGCAAGGCGAGTGTCAAGAGTCTGCTGGGTTAGAAAGCGGATCTCGCTGTAATTGTTGCCATTTTTGGTGGAACCGTCGTCATAGATAGAGCCGTCATGCCATTCTTTTTCTTTTTCCCAACCGTCGGAAGGAACATTGTCAGAAGCGTTCCCATGTTGGGTGAAATAGAGCGCCGCAGAAACATCAAGGTCGCGGATCGTCCGCCACGAACTTTTGAGCGATATCCTGTGCGAATTTGGGTCAAGCTCGGAGCCTAAATTTCTTCCCCCGTGAGAATAGATGAGGTAATTCGGCTTTTCATGGTTATAACGGTCGACCTCCGGTACATTCCAATGCGTATACATGTACGGGAAGATGATGGTGTAATCCGCCTGAAGCGACGCAAGCGCGCTCTCCGGCTGCGCCCATGTGAGACCCAACTGGCCGGAAAATTTGTACTTGGAGTTCCACTGAAAACGGATAAAGTCGTTCACATGAAAATCATCCACATACACTTGTCCAAGCAACTGGATGTTGCCGGGGATGTCCCATCGCGCATGAAAACCAATGAACGAGTTGTCTCCAAAATCGCTGAGAGCTTGCGATGTAAACAACACCGCAAACGGCACAAGGTACAGATATTCCATGCGCCCGCCCCATATCACCGATTCTTGCAACCCGAATTCAAAATTCGGCGACGGATTAAAATTAATCGAATGAAATACAAGATACTTGTTGGGGAATCTGCCCTCTCCAAAATCATTGGAAGCGGCGAGCGTCATAAGCAACATTTCAAAAGACCCCTTGGGCAGTCGAACGTTGAGGCTGAAATGTCCGGCGCGTCCAGCCTGAGGACCAATCACCGTACTGTTTTCATAAAAAGGTCCTATTGCGGTGCGGTTTACGCCCGCTTGAAAATAGAGGTCGCCTCTTCCAAAAGCTGTGGCTGACGTCCAGTCAGGATAAAACCAGAACTTCCCTGCGTTTACATTATCAAGAATGAGATCCGGAAAGGGAGAATACGTTCCGGGGACTCGCAACTCTTCGCCGGGCTTTCTGTCCGAGGCGTAGAAGCTGAAAAAGTAACTGGCGGAGATCCAATCCATAAGCCGGAAATTGCCGTCAATAGTCGGGGCGAAAATCAGCATGGCGTCGCCGTCTTGACCAACAGCCTCAGCCTCAACGCCCGCATGCAAAAACCGGGATGCCGGGGCAAGCTCCGCCTTATACGCCGCGGCTTTTTCCTGATCCTCAACGCCGCCCCTCTCAATCACATCGTCCAATAACCCGTCAAAAAGTTGTATGGGATAGGGGCGGATCAACGGCAGGGATTGCGTTATGTATCCATTCGCCGCCCATCTGTCAATATCCTTGTAGATTCTGTCATTGGGATCATGAATGATCTGCGCATCAAGCCGCGCTCCAAGCGACGCTCCTAGCGTGGAAACCAGCGCCAAAAAAGCGAATGCAAACTGGAATCGCTTCATAAAACCTCCTTGTTTAATATGTAAATTGTACGCTTATCATCGCGTCAAACCCATGCTCCTGTGCGCCGGATGTATGCCCATAATCAAAAACGAAGCTCCCACCCACCTGGGCTGAAATCTTCAGCCACCTGAAGGGCTTCCAGTTTGACCCAATGGCGAGAGTCAATGTGTTTTCCGGTATGCCGCTTGGCGTTTTCTCTGCGTTGGCTTTCTTTCCCATCTCCCAGTCCCATTGAAGCGTCCGCTGCCCTTTCCGGGTGAAAGCGGCGTTCAGACAAAAGCCGAGGTTTTCTTTTGAGAACCTCGCCCCCGCCATATACAATATGGCGTCTCTGCCAGCCGGATGCCCTATCCACGTGTACCGCAGAGGCTCGCTGTCGGAAATCCGGCGCATCCAAATATAGCTTGCAAACGGGGTGGAAAGGATGGAGAAGTAGGGATCCGCATACATATATTCCACGTAAAAAGACGCGCCCCAGCCCGCGATATCGCGGGCGTATTCCAACCCGGCCAAAAAACCCGTCGCATTAGGCGCCTGAGCGTCGGGCCAATGCTCAAGCTCGTACGGCGTAGACCATTCGTTCAGCGCAAATTGACCATACGCCACAAGGGACGGCAGGACAGCCCAGTTTACGTCAAGCGAGAAGAGCGATCCCACCATGTCGGAACGCTCGCTGTCTTTGCCCCAACTGTCATAATCACGCCACGCCGCGAAAGAGTGGAATATCGCCAAAGGATTGAGAAAACGCAGTTCAAGCGGAGAATCTCCCACCATCATTCCTTCCGTAAAACCAAAAGACACGCTTTTGAACAACCGGAAATCAAGCATATGCACATAAAGATGCCGTTGTGTCGTGCGGGTGAGGACATCGTCCACTGCCGCGCCCATTATTGGCTCTATCACAAGCGGCATCTGACTCACCATAAGTGAGTACTTAATTGTTGATGAAAACACCGAAAACCGCGCCATGTCATAATAATCGGGCGTATCCGAAACAGCCATGTTGCCTGAGCGGCCAAGTCCATAGGAAAGCCGGTCCCTCCCTATTTCAAAATTCCACCACGCGCCGCCAATGGCAAAAAAGGCGCGCAAGGGCATGCTTACGTCGATCTGTCCCGCGTCAGTGGGGATATTCGATCCAACATAAACGCCGGCTTCGTTGAAATACGATCTCGACCGCCCCAGCATGGAGGCTATAAACAGCTGCGCCTTGTCCGCGGCGTACACATTCACCGGCAATTCCAGCAGAGGAGGGCTGTCTTTGACGTTTTGCGTCCACGGAATGCCGGGATTTGTCCGTACCCGCGCTTCTACGCCAGCTTGTATATGGGCGTCCACGCTGAGAAACCCGTTTGAATAGAGCGGCTTGGGATTGAGCGCTTCCATCACGCGGTTGTACGCCGCTTCGCCGGCAGGGGACAGGTTGTCCGCGCCAATGTCTTGCAGGATGAGCAACGCCTCGTCCCGTGAAAGCGGCGGCGTCAAAGACAACAAACTTTTTCCCGACTGAATCGCCAAAAAACGCAGATCTTCCAGCGCGGGATCGCCCGCCGAAATCATGGTGAAAGGCGAAGCGAATGTGAAGGCTGGCAAAAAGGCAAGAAAGAATACGAAAAAAAGAAAAACATGGCGAGGCTTTTTCACGATGGCAGACATTGAAAAAGCGGGCCGACTGCAACTTGCCGTTGGGCTTGGAGCGTTTTTCCCACGTTTATCTAATTCCATATCATAACAATTATGATTGAATTTTTTATAAAAGTCAAGGGATATATAGCAAAACCTTCGCCTTTCCATTGTAGACGCGCGTCACGTTAACACCCGCATATTACGGCTATTGTCGCATCAAACCCGTGGCTCCGCTTATTTATAGAAAACTTCTAAACGCTGAGTTAAAGAGAAATGGTTCTCCCATTTGCTCCAGGCGTTATGCGCAACCTGTTTTCCGGTACGCCGTGGCGTTTTCTGATCATTGTCCCCCTTTCCCATATTCCAATCTCGCAGAAGCGTCCGCTCCTCTTTTTGGGCGAACGCTATTTTCAGAAAAACCTGCGGTTTCCTTGTATTTTATAGAAAACACGGTTGAGAAAGGGAGTGCCATTGCAACCAGCGGCAGGATATAATGGAATGTCCGAAAAGGGATATAACCACGAAGCGGTTGCCGGCGGAGAGACGCGGTGTCACCGCATATTCACACGATAATTTCACTAATCAAATGGTGGATATTGGGAACGTAACAGAGGTATTGCTCAAAAAAATGTCTTGGATATTATTTTGATTGATACCCTTTCAGGCTCAATCAATACAAATCGAACGGCAAAAGACTATTATTTTATAGATGAGGTTGTTCCAAAACGCGAGCTACGTTTTCGAATTACGTTTGAGAACGTAGTTCGGGTTAGTTTTGAAACAGCCTCAAATATCAATGGCGGATCGCAACGCAAAAACCTCCTCTTCTCATATCCCGCCAACTATGCTATCCTTTTCACGAAAGGAGTAACAATCCAGTATGTCAACTCATATTGCGGCAAAGCCGGACGAAATTGCTGAAGCGATTCTTTTGCCCGGGGATCCGTTGCGCGCGCAATTCATAGCGGAAACTTTTCTCGAAAACGCCCGCCAATATACGGCGGTGCGCAATATGTTCGGTTACACCGGCGTTTATAAAGGCAAATCCATATCGGTGCAGGGAACCGGCATGGGCATCCCCTCAATTTCAATTTACGTAAACGAGTTGTTTCGTGAATACGGCGTACAAAAAGCCATCCGCATCGGCACCGCCGGATCCATTCAGGACGACCTTAACGTGCGCGACGTGGTATTGGTGACCGCAGCGTCAACCGATTCAGGCGCAAACAGCATTCGTTTCGGAGGCAGAAGTTTCGCTCCGGCCGCGTCTTTCCCGTTGCTGAAAAAAGCCTACGACATTGCGGAGGCTAAAGGGTGGGAAGTAAAGACGGGCGTCGTTGTTTCTTCGGACATGTTCTACGCCGAAAATCCAGATGACTGGAAACTGTGGGCGAAATTCGGTTGCCTCGCGCTTGAAATGGAAACGGCCGAACTTTACACACTGGCGGCGAAATACAGGCGGCAAGCCCTCGCTCTGCTCACCATCTCCGATCACATGATCTCAGGAGAAACAACAACCGCCGAAGAAAGGCAGCGGACATTAACCAGAATGGTGGAGATTGCGCTTGAAACGGCGATCTCCTAAGAGTCTGCGCAGGCATGCCATGACCTTTGGGTCGTGGCATGTCCTTATTGCGCAAGCGAGTGGAATAACATGCCGCGCATGCTATGTATGCGCGGTTCCCGCATGATCGCCGCCGGTGGTACAACTCGTTCATATAACAAAACGATTCCCAACAAACGGAGTTCACGCGCTTGACAACGCGGATTTTGACCTCCGCGAGGGCGAGATCCACGCGCTTGTAGGCGAGAACGGGGCGGGCAAGTCAACGCTCATGCATATCCTCGCCGGAAGCCTGCGCCCCTCAAGCGGACGCATTGTTGTACATAATGTGGAACGCCGTTTCACGTCTCCAAAAGACGCCCTCAACAGCGGCGTTGGCATGGTGCGGCAACATCCTTCCCTTGTTCCCGATCTTACGGTATGGGAAAACTGCGCGTTGGGCGCGGAGAATGGGTTTCTTGTCAGCCCCGCGTCGCAACGCAAACAAGCGCGCGCTCTGTGCGCCCAATGGGGCTTCGACCTCCCTCTCGACCGGCGGGCGGGAGAACTGTCCGTTGGACAGCGGCAATTTGCGGCTGTCGTCAACTTGCTTCTCAGAAGATGCCGCATTCTTATCTTTGACGAAGTGACCGCCGTCATCTCCCGCGCTGAAGCGGAGCGGATTTTCGCCCTCTTTACCAGATTAAAGCGGAGCGGATTTTCCCTGATCATTATTTCACACAAACTAGACGAAGTCCTCTCGCTCGCCGACAGGATAACGATTCTCCGCGCCGGAAAAACCATCGCGGCGCTGGAGGCGAAAAATGCCGATGTGAAAACGCTCGCCGCCCTTATGTTTGGGGAAATCCCGCCCGCCGGCGCGTCGTCCGCCGATCCCAATACCGCCTCAAAGACGGCGCAAAGCGCGCAAAGCGGACAAAACGCGCGGAGCGCCCAAAGCGTTGTCCTTTCCGTCAGGAACCTTACGGTGGAAGCCCCGGACAAACCGTTTGTCCGCGACATCGACATGGACATTCGCTCTAACAGCGTCACCGGCATAGCCGGTGTCAGAGACAGCGGGCTTGAAACGCTGGAACTGGCGCTTGCGGGTCTGCTTCCCGTTACGTCGGGACACATCACCCTCAATAACACGAGATTGTCTTCAAAAAAGCGCGGCGCGGCGCCGGCGATATTCCGCGACGCCGGCATGGCGTATCTGAACACCGACCGTACAAACACCTGTCTTGCGATGGATATTTCTATTTGGGACAATCTTATTGTTCACGCCCACCGCAGGCAGTCCAAACGCTCTTTTTTTCTCGACAAGCCGTTTCTTGACTCATGGGCGCAAAAAATCATGGCGAGAGCCGGTTGCGGCCGTTCAATGCGGGAAGCCGCGTCGTCTTTTTCGGGCGGTCAATTGCAGAAGCTACTTTTGGAGCGCGAGCTTGCCGAATTGGACGCTCTGCCGAAGCCTTCTTCGCCTCCGGCGTCTTCTGGTTGTCCAGATGCGGCAAACGAAGCGGCGGCGCCGGAGAAGCGGGGAAACCTGCTCATCTTATCCGAACCGAGTTGGGGGCTGGACGCGCGGGCGCGGAAAGCGCTCGCGGAAAAGTTGCGTTCCATTGCGCGGCGTCATGCTATTTTGCTTTTTTCCACGGACATTGACGAACTTCTTGAAGTCTCTGATGAAATTCTTGTTTTGAACAACGGCGCATTTTCCGCGAAGATCCTTGTGGAGGATCGCGCTTCCCTCAGCGAGTATAAAACCCGCGTCATCCAGGCGATGACAAACAAAACCGCCGCGCCCGCATAAACAGCCACAGTGGTTTCCCGCGTGGCGTCCACAGCTAACGTCCCAGCTTTCACGGAACGCTTTCCGTGTCGCGCGCAAAAATGGAACCACAGATGGACGAATGCCCGAAGCGCATGCCGGCCTGTTGACGCAATGCCAGCCCAATCTTTCTTAAAAATATATTGACAGAAATAAATCTTAGATTTTTTCGCCGGTTATTTTATCGAATCCACCGCCCAGCCCCCGCGTGGACTTGCCGCGCGCGGCTAATCCAGCCACACTACCCTGCCTTTGTAGCGTAGAAAGCCTCTTTCTCCCCCTTTTCAGGCGGCGGGATTCTTTGCCTGTCAGAGATTGTTGCTGGCCGGCATACCAGTGGACAGATTAGTATGATGTTTTTATCATTAAGAGGAGTAACGCCTGCTTCCCTCTGGATGTGTACGCCATTATTCTAATTTATATATTTATTATAAAAGGTTCTGATTTTGATAAAATACTCTTCAGGATTAATATCAAACGCCTTTCCGTGCTCAGCGCCTGGAACAAGCCAAAGCTCTTTCTCGCTTTT
>JAIRTS010000036.1 GCA_031254795.1 Treponema sp. | reverse complement strand
TATTTTGCCAAATGCCTTCTCCCGGCCTCCCGAAGCGTTTTACTTGTCATCATGGGAATACACAACAACGCTACTATAATACCTGTTCCGATAAGCAGCATATTTATTGAAACAATATCTGCGGCAGGTCCGAAAACAACCATACCCAGCGGCATCATGGTACTATTTACCATCGTGAAAACCGATATCACTCTGCCCATAAAAGCCGGTTCCACCGTGGTTTGCAATAACACCATTGACGGCGCGTTCCAGAGCGGAAGCGATATTCCCAATATTCCCATAATAACGAGATACAGCATAAAATTGGGCGCAAACCCCAGTCCGGCGGCCAATAAACCGCACAACGCGCAGGAAAGCGTCATGGTGTATATGCGGTTTTTGAAACCGCCCCACACGCCGATTAAAACGCCGCCAGCCATCATTCCAATGGAGAAAGTAATTTCTATCGTGGAAAGCCGCCATACGTCATCTCCGAAATTCCTTGTTACTTGGAGTGGCGTTAAGAACGAGGCGGGCGCAAAGAAAAACAGGAATATCGCGCAGAGGATTATCATTCGCAAAACATAACCATGCTTTCTTATGTACCTCATTCCTTCTTTTAAATCATGGAAATATGCCGCGCCTTTATGTTCCGGCGTTTCCGCGACCAGCGTTTCTTTTTTCGGCGCTTTAACAAAAAACAACACGATGCTTATGCCGATAAGCGCCGTAACCACGTCGAGAAAAAACAAAGTTTCCAATGGCGCGAACGCCATCATCGCGCCGCTTATCGCGGGCGCCGCCAATGTGGCGAAGGATTGAATGCTGCTTTGAAACCCGTTTATTTTGGTTAATTGTTCCTGAGGCACAATATCGGGGATAAACGCGCCCACCGCCGGCATTTGCACGCCTTGTCCCAGCGAGCGTATTATGGCGCAGAATAATAGAATAACGATGCTATCGACGTCGGCCATAATCAAAACGGCCGCCAAAAGGCTGACAAAGGCTATCGCGCCGTCCGCTATATTGATGATATATTTGCGGTTGAATCTGTCCGCCCAGACTCCGGCAAAAGGAGAAATGAAAAACATGGGGAGAAATCCGGCGACCGTAAAAAGAGTTATCATCGAACCCGACTGGGTTTTCAGGGTTATATGCCAGGCAATAGCGTATTGCACGACCATCGTGCCGAAGAGTGATAAAGCCTGTCCAATTAAAAACAACGCGGTGTTCTTTTTCCAATTTACGTTCATCATAATTCTTTATACCATTTTGTTCTATACATAGTCAATGGGAGAAAATTTCAGGCTAAAGCCTTGCAAAATCACATTTTTTAAAGGCTGCTGTTTCAAAATTGAAGTTTTTGGAATAGCAAGCGACAAGGTATAAATTATCCAACTTGAGGCTGTCCCAACTGGATGCAGCCATATACTCTACAAACGCCAACATCATCGGAGACGGCGATAAGCGGGATGGTTATGTATCCGGACAAGCCCTTGGTCTTAATGCACATGGTTAATGAACCTCCCGCCGCAAGGGGCGGGTATTAAACTCCACTGCGAATAAAGTATTGCCGTCGGTCGGGGTAATGTTGGAGAGGCAAGACATTACTTAAATCTATGAAATGACATTTCACGTAGAACATAGACTTCAGGCGTTCTGGTTTACTCTGTAAAAGGAAGCGGGAGCAATTATATTGAAACAAGCGCTGTAGGTTCTTCAGATGATATGGCTCGTTCGCTTTCATTGCGCAATGCGCAAGCCTTTTGCAAACAGGCAAATCCCGCTCAATTCCCCAAAATTCCGCCTATGCTCCCTTATTTCTGAATATATTCTCCATTTAATCAACACATCCCCGAAGCCTCAGGTTTACGCCTTAAAGGAGCGGGGTATTGGACCTGTTCAAGAACCCGGTTGGTTCTTGAACAGGTCTTGCAAAATGCCTTATATTTTGCTGTTTTTTAGTGGTTGTTGTTCAGAAATTGAAATTTCTGAACAACTCTATTAAATCCTTTTACAGGCGAACCAAAGGTTCGCCGCGCCTCGCGATTGACGTGACGCAGATTCCTCGCCCTTCAAGCGGCGCCTTAAGGCATGGCCACGTTCATTCATATCTAAAACGGCGCCTCCTTGTATTCTTCATACGTGATTTGAGGTCTGACGTCCGCGCATCCCAAAGCGGCGTCTGTCAACGCCGCGCCAGCGCCCATTTTTTCCATTTCTTCATCCTTCTTGAAGTCCGGGCGAAATTCAACATGTTCCGCAATGATGCTCACTTTGGAATGGCTCTTTCCGTCCGGACCGTTCCAGCGATCCTGCTTGAGCCTTCCCACAACCCGGACTCCCCTACCCCTGCGTCCAAGGTTGTAACAATTTTCCGCGAGTTTTGACCATGATTCCACATCGAAAAAACTGACCTCTTTCTCCAGCATGTTGTCCTGCTTGTAAAAACGGTTGGACGCAAGGCTAAAAGTACACACAGACGTTCCTTTTGCCGTGGATTTGAGCAGAGGATCCCGAACAAGGTTTCCTTCTATCAATACAGAATTAAGATTATTCATGTAGCCTCCTATTATAAAAAGGAGGTTGCGGCGCGAAACACTTTTAAATTGTCCATTTTTTTGAGAAATGTGTTTTTAAAGGCTTTTCCAAAATTAACCCGAAGTTGCGTTCGCCAAAGGTAGTCCACGTTTTGGAAAAAGCTTTTTATGAAGGTGTTTTTTTCCAAAAATTTCGGCTGCTGATCCACAAAGCATGCCACCTCCATAAGAGCGTCAGCCCTCTGGTTGGCTTGTCGTTTAAAGCCGCCAGCGTCCGCATTTCCTCAGCGCAACTTGTTTTTCTTTCATGTTCAACTCCATTCGGACGCCCTTCTTCGGGCGCCGTTATTTAATTTGGGACGCTTTTTCGATGAGGCACCGCGTCCCCTTGACAAAAATTTATAGGTATGATATAGTATCTAACATATACGGGCAATAGCGCAGTTGGTTAGCGTACAAGTCTGGGGGACTTGGGGTCCCCGGTTCAAATCCGGGTTGCCCGATTAATGAATAAAGGCGCCTTTTAGTCGTCTTCGGCTGAAAGGCGGCGCATCTTCGGCATCCATACCGGTTCTCCGACGCGCCACTCAAACGAATAGCCGTCATTGCAAAGAGGGCGCAACGCAAGGTTCGCCACATATCCGGCGGTAAAAGAAAAAGGCTTGATTTGCATGGCAGGTTGCGTTTTTTTTTCTTCAACGGATTCCCGCGACGCGACTGGCGTGTCGCCGCGCGTCACTGCCTCTACAAGCAGAGGAATAGCGCACGGCTCCACAACACTATCGCATGGAAGCGCGGCGTCCGCTTGAAACAAGCGCTCTACCGGAACATCAAGCCGCTGTCCGCAAAAAAAAATTCCGCCGAGCGCCGCCGTTCCCCAGTCTCCGGCGGTTATGCGCCCCTCTTTCCCTTCCGCAAACGTCCTTTTCCGCAATCGCGCGGCGATCCGCTTGAGTTCGTCCTTTGTCAACACGCGTGAAAGAACGGCGAGTGGGCTTGCGATGGGAAATGAAAACGCCCCATAAAAGCCAAGCGAAAAAAGCGAGCGTTTGACAGCCAGCACGCTTTTCCCGCAGTCACGGTGGGGCATAAGCGCCAGAAAAATTTTTTCTTCCATATCTATCATATTGCATGTATCGTCAAAATCATGCTAAAATACAAGACAGTATGCTAAACAAGATTTTCTTTCTATTTATCGTGTTCTCATTAGCATGTTTTTCATCCTGTTCTTTTAAGAGGCGCGTGACTTTCGCGATTGACGCCGGAAACCTCTATGGGCATTCAAAGAAAAGCGCGGCGGGAATCATTCCGCTTGCAAAAGAGAGCAAGACGGAATTCTTTTTTGAGGATCCGGCGGCATTCCCCAGAAATTCGTCCCTTGAATTGGTCTATGCGATACATGGTCAATTTAAGGGCGAAATTATGGCGCATATAGAAGGCGTCGGAGCGGAAAAAGTTGACTGGAAGTTGCCTGTGGACGCATCCCTCATCACCGAACAAAAGCCCGACAGCCTACGTTTTGCGGCGCCGGTCAACGCCACAAGCGTCCACAAATTCATCGTTTCTGTCGTTCGGCAAGGAAAAGCCTCCAAAGAAGAGGCGGATTCCTTCCTTGAAATAAAAGCCCTGCTCATCAAGAAGCGTTGGTTCGGCTTCTCGTGGGAAGAGTCGCCGGAAGGAAAGACGTTTTTGGCGACGCCTTTTGTCTGGCAGGACGACACCAGGACGGGCAATGAGTCGTGGTTCATTGATCCGCCTGAAGCGTTCAGAAGCAGAGGAAGAATCGAGCTTTCCGCCGCTTCTTTTTACGATTCTTCTGACTCAAGAACAGGGGGAGAAGACACAATCGCAGTTGAACCTGGCGAGATATTTTTTGAATGGACGGGACCCCATAAACAAGGAAATTCACTCTACGTACCGCCCGGCATGTTTCCCTCCAATCCGTATCCGCTCAGAGTGAGCGTTTCGAGCCGCATGGGAACGGTGAGATTGGAGGCTTCCGCAGAGAGGGCGTTCCCCCTCGTCCCCATTCCGGCGGATCCGGGCATAATACTCGCTTACCGGCAAGGCGAATGGCGGGACAGCCGTTACGAGGTCTTCCAGTGGCAGGGATTTCCATCTCTGCTTATCTTTGATACGGCGAATTACCGGGTGCAAGACAGTCTTTTCAGGCGGCTCGCGTTTTTTGTGGAAAAAGCCGGCTATCGTGGCAGGCTTGTTACGGATCAGGAACTCGAAGGCCTGCATGGCTGGAATGCGCACGATTACCGCGCTGAAGACCTCGCGGCTTTTTTCGAACGCGCTGAAACAACTCATTTTCCGCTTTTGAAAGAAGAGCTGGAGCTAAAAGAAGTCCTTTTTGCAAACGGAATTCTGAGACGGGAAATGAACGAAAAGATAAGTGCCGGATCCGGGGCGATCATCTCTTTGTCAAGAGAGTCTTCCGATGTTCTGCGCAAACAGTTTATGGCGCATGAGGGTTTTCACGGGCTTTTTTTCATTGACGAGGATTTTCGCTCTTTCACCAAAAAACGGTACGAATCGCTTATACCGGCGGCAAAGAACTTCATCCTGTCTTTCTTTGATTACCAGCATTACGATATTACGGACAACTATTTGGTGCAGAACGAATTTCAAGCCCATGTGCTGCAACAACTCGCCAACCAGGCGTACTGGTATTTCGGCGGCAATCTGGCGTCTCGTCTGGAGGCTTCCCCGTGGCGCAGGGCGACGCTCCCGA
>JAIRTS010000215.1 GCA_031254795.1 Treponema sp. | reverse complement strand
GACAGACGGGCATAGCATTTTCCCTGGGATGAGGTTGTGGAAAACGCCATCATAAGGGTTTTGCCGTTTTTTCCTCAGTATGGCCAGTGTTGCGCTTCGTGGGTGAACGCGGGTTTCTTATTGCCAGTTCCTGCGGTGATAGACTTATGAGTTCATGGTTCATGTAACGTATCCACAGGTCTTCGTCGGTTACGGACAGAACCTGTTTGCGGCGCCAGAAATCCAGATGTACAGGCAGGCGCGCCGGCTTGTCGTAAAAATATTTATAGTCACGCGGCGCGACTTTCAAATCGCGCCGCGTCTTGAACCTTACTCCACCGCCTTGAGTGTTTCTCGCAATTCGGGATCGTACTTGTAATAGTAATCTTCCAGTTCCTGTGGCGATAGACCTACGAGTTCATGGCTCATGTAGTGTATCCACGTGTCTTCATCGGTTATGGACAGATCATGCTTGCGACACCAGAAATCCGGCTGTATGGGCAGTTGTTCCGGCTTGTCGTAAAAATATTTGTAGTCATGCACCGCGACTTTCAAATCGTGGCGTGGAATGCCTTTCTGAAGGATGATCTCGGCGAGAAAATTCACCGTGCGCCCAGAATCGAAAATATCGTCGATCAAAAGCACTTTATCCCCGATGCGAAGATGCGCCGGATCGTATGTCCAGCCTTCTACTTTTATGTTTTCCGAAGCGCGGATATCGGTGTAGGAGCGGGCGACAACCGCCGCATAGTACACTGGTCTGCCGCTCTTGCGTACCGTTTTGAAATATTCGCTTATCACATTCCCCATGTAGGCGCCGCCTCGCAGGGAGACATAGATGACATCAGGAACAAACCCTTCGTTGCAAATATGGCAGGCAAGTTTAAGCGCATTGTTCCGCACCACATCATAGGGAAGAAATTCTTTGTGCATAAAAGCCCTCTTTTAATTAAGATGCATTGACATTTCGCCGATTATAAAATATCGGCGGGAGACGGTGCGGAACATGGAATTTCGCTGTGGTGAATCTAGTGATAACACCGCGACGTTCCAGACATCCAGACGCACCGTCTTTTTTTATAACTACGTTACACGATATGGGATGATTTTGCAACACGTGAAGCGCCGCGTTTTGCACGGATCCGCATGTTTCCTATTGCCATAATCAAGAAAATGGTAGATAATAGCCCATGTTTCAACCCTTAAAAGCGACAAAGATCGCTATAGCGATTCTCGCCCTCCTCGCGGGCGCGTCTGTTTTGTGTACGCAACGCGCGCTTTTTGCGCAAGACGACGGCCTTGACGTAAGCTGGCGAAACGACTTGTCAACCGATAGATTTGCCGTAAAAATAGCCGTTTTAGGACCGGGCGACGAAGTTTTTTTCTGGTGGGGACACCTAGCCCTCATCATAGAAGACGGCGCCACGGGCGCCCAGACATTCTACGATTGGGGCGTTTTTTCCTTTGAGAGCGAGGATTTTTTCAAAAATTTCGCTTTCGGCAGGCTTATTTACCTGTGTGTGGCGTCTCCCGCCAAACGCAACTTTGACCGGTATATCCAAACCAACCGCGATATAGTGGTGTATACGCTTGATCTTTCGCCTGAAACAAAAGAAGAGGTGCGGCGGCTTGCGGAAAACAACATCCGCCCCGAAAATCGCAGCTATTACTACCACCATTTCAAAGACAACTGTTCGACCCGCATTCGGGATATTCTTGACATAGCGGTGGACGGACAGTTCAAGGCGGCTTTTGGCGACGCGCCCGGACGGTATACGTTGCGCCAGCATGTCAGGCGGCACACATGGTTCTCGCCGTTTTTCGACTGGTTCCTCAATGTCCTCATGGGACAGGATATAGATGTTCCCCTCACCGTATGGCAAGAGATGTTTTTGCCTGCCGAAGTCGGACGCCGCGCCGCCGACTTCACCTATGTTGACAAAGACGGAGCCACGCGGAAGCTGGTCGCCTCCGTTGAGACGCTCAACAAAGCCATCAACCGTCCGCCTGTCCTTGACAAGCCGCGCAGACAGTGGATCCGCGAGCTTGTTTTGGGTGTTTGTATCGCTCTTGCGCTTGTTTTTTTCGATAGGTTGCAGAAGACCAAGCCCCGGCTTGGCCGCTGTTTATGGGGTTTGAGTCAAAGTGTTTTGGGGTTGTTTTTCGGCGTCGTAGGGCTTATTCTCTTTTTTATGACGTTCTTCACCAACCACGATTATACGTATCACAACGCGAACATCATCTATATGAATCCGCTCTGGTTCATAGCCGCGGTGTCGGGCGTCATCTACGCTTTTGCCAAATCCGAAAAAAAACGCTATATAACGTTGTACATCCTCCGCGCCTTTTGGACGTATGTGCTTTTAGGCGTCCTCCTCACCATGGTTATAAAGCTGTTTCCCGGCTTTTGCCAGCAGAATCAGGTTACGCAAGCTTTGGTGGCGCCCTTTGCGTTTGCATTGAGTTTCGCGGCTCCTTGGATTAAGCGGGTGACGCGGAGCGCGCGTAAGAGTGAGCCGCTTGTTCCATCCTGAACCACGCGATATGACCGCGAATCGTCGCATCCAGATATGCGTTCAAATTGAACGACTTTTAGTGAGCGTAAGCGTATCCCCTCTCTGTGTGTGGCAAGGCAAGAATTCCGGAAAACGCGCCCGGCGCCGCAACCGGCGATTGTTTTTTTCTATCCTACCCCACATCCACTTCCCACACACCTACTGTACCCATCGACCAAGCGTCTTCTGATCCCCAGTTCCGCCAGCACCCGGCTTATCGGCTTCTCATACTTCCCGTCCAACGCCACCGCTTCAACCCCGATTTCCTTTGGCTATACCCACCGTCCATTCTCTTTTTTCCCATCTTTCTCTTTCGTTGTCTTTTACGCTTGTTCTTCTGTCTCCCGGTTAGGGTTAGTCCCATGTATCGCGCGTTGTGTGTTATCGCTATTTGTTCTTTAATTCGGAATAGTGTGAACAGGCATTAGGGCGCGTTTTGGAACAGACTCATGAGAAACCTGATTTTAGACCATTGACATCTTTTTTCATTTCGTAGATGCTATAATCTATTGTTAATAGAAGGGAACTGTCGCTGTCTCAAAAATACTAGACGCTGTACTGAAGTTTTGAAACAGCCTCGTATTATAATCACAAATGGCAGCCTGTTTAGAAGGAATTTATTGCGAGCAAGCGCAATTTTCATAATTGGAAACAGATACACAGAAAAAGATGGGGGTTGTCAACGCAATAGCCTGACGTTGCCCAAACCAGATTATTTAAGGTTGCGCGGGAACATGCAAGAGAATGATGTTAGATGGAGCATGCCTATATGCTGGCGGAGTCGTCCGAGAATCGTATTGATAACACAAGAAGATGGTAGAGGGTTGTTGGAAATCCGTTTAAAAAATCCTTTGCGCGGTGTTTATAAAAACCGCCGTTTAACGAAGATATCCACAGAATATGGTAGTAAGGAGATATATATGAAAAAACAGTTCGCTATTTTCATTGACGGAGATAATATCTCCTGCAGTTATTATGAGAATATCTTATTGATGGCGCGGAGTTATGGTGAAATACATGAGACAAGGGTGTACGCCGATTGGACGGAACCGAACATGAAATCATGGAAAGAGAAGCTGTTGAAAAATCCGGCGGTAGAATTCCAGGCGTTTCGTTTCGGCGCCAACGCCACGGACAACCGCATTATCATGGACGCGGTTGAAATGATATTCTTAAATCCCGCCATAAACGCTTTTTGCGTCGTCTCCACCGATTCAGATTATCTTTTTCTGGCTCATCGTCTAAGAGCGCGGGGAAAATACGTCTTGGGGATTGGAGGAGCTAACGCGAAAAAAGAATGGCGCGACTCTTGCGATACGTTTTTGACACTGGAAAACGGCGGCAGTCACTCAGAAGCGGACAAACCGAAACACCCGAAAGGCGATTTGTATGATGAGAGGCTCACCGACAGGATTGTGGCGGATGGTTTTGATAAAGCTAAGGCAACCGGCAAAACCGACATAGACGGCTGGATCATAATGGCTGACTTCGCCCAAATAATAGAAGAATCGTATCCCGGGCTTTGGGGTCAGCTCGGCGGGAACCATCGCAAGACTTTAGAAGATTACGCCAACGCGACCGGCAAGATAGACGTAGATAAGTCCAAGCCTGGCAAGTACCGCATCCGTCTCCAAAACGCTTCGGACGCTCAGACAAATAATGCCGCCTTACCCGGGCTGGAGGGGATACTGGGATACGGTTTCAACCAAACCAAACGTGACAAACACGGGTGGGCGTATGTAGCCAATTTCTGGGAGGCGATAAAAAAGCATTGCCCTTCTTTTAAAAACAACCCTGGATTTTGGAAAAAATATGGCAGTACAGTCTATGAAGTGTTGGAGGAATACGAAAAAAAAACCGGCGAGATAGAAATAGATAAAAGCAGACAAGGCTCTTGGCGTGTTCGACAAAAACCGCAAGAACAGACGCCGGATAACTCTGAAATTGTGGCGCTGTAAAGCGCCACGTTTCACAGTACACGCCATGAAGCGCCGTTTTGCCTTATCAAATTGCGTGGATACGCGGCGGGAGAGGGAACAGCCGCCTCTTGAATCGCGCGCTTCCCTGCCGCAGGCTAGCGCGGGGGCTTCTTGCGCGACGCTATGCTTGTCGACTCGCCTATCACGAGCGTTCCCGAAAAAGTTGTGTGGGACACGGATTTATGCGGATCCGCCATACGTTCAACCATTAGGTTGAGAGCGGCGCGGCATATATCGTCTACAGGCTGGTCTATGCTGGTGATTAAGCGTGAAAACAGCATCACCTTGCTTAGATTGTCAAAACCCGCGATCATAATATCACTAGGAATTTTCTTTCCAAGTTTTTCCAGCGATTGCATTATACTCATGGCTGTCATATCGTTTGAACAGAGAATAGCCTCCGGTTTCTTTTCACTGATAAAGCGTGACAAGCAGGAAATATCGTCCCGTTCCATTTCAACAAAAATATCTTCATCCCACATGATATGATTATCAATCATGGCGGCGCGGCAACCCATGAGGCGCAGTCTAACGGAATGATGTGAATTGGGCGGGGCAAGAAAAAAAAGCCGTTTGACATTACACTGAATGATATGTTCAGTGATTACGTATCCAGCCTGTATATGATTCAACGACACAAGGTCAAATTCATTCGGAAGCGGATAGCGTTCAATATTCGAATCAAGCAATACCACCGGAATTCCGGCGTTTGAAAATGAATATATAATTTCTTTGTTAATCTGATCGCTTTTCGCATGATAACCAAACGGCGAGAAAAAAATCCCTTTAATTTTTTGCGCTATGTATCTGTTGCAGATCTGTATAATATCCGATTTGAGCATCTCGGATTTCGGCGAGACATAGCCTCCGAATACAAGGGAATAGCCGTTTTCTGAGGCGCAACGGGCGAGGGTATTGCAAAGAAGGTCAAAAAAGCACTCCGGACCCATATTCGGAAATATTATGCCAAAAAAAGTTTCGGCGTTGCTTTTTGGCGAAAACCGTCCGGGATTTGTGATGTACGATCCTGAGCCTTTAGTTCCCGTAATGTAACCCGCTTGTCGCAGATCCGCTAAAGCCTTTCGTATTGTGGGACGCGAGCAGGAATACGCTTCCGCTAATTCGGTTTCCGCAGGCAACATCAATATGCCAGACAAATCCCCGGACGTAATGCGCCGCAACAGATCATTGCAAATGACACGTGATTTAATGCCAGCCATACCACATGCTATCATACTTTTAATAGTTTGTAAAGATATTTTTCATGTTTTTGAAAAAGTTGCTAAAAGCAGTAAAGTATGTAATGACAAATTTTTTAACAAAATGTAAAAAAATGCTTGACATCTCTACAAACACATGTCATACTGCAATAGTTAAAGAAACGCAGGCTCATGCAGGCAAGGGATAGCGGCGAGTCTCCGCGCGGCGAGCGCGAACCGAAGGTTCGGTGTGACGTCTTAAATGCCGCGTTATTCAACCAGATTTTCTTTAACGCTAGGAATGATATGGAAGGCAATTTGTTAGTCAGAGTGGAAGGCGCGTCGAAAAGTTTTTCCGGCGTACCCGCCCTGCAAAACGTACATTTTGATCTATATGCGGGCGAGGTTCACGCGCTTTTGGGTGAAAATGGCGCCGGCAAATCCACCCTGATGAAGATAATCTCAGGAGTATACGCCCGCGATTCCGGCGATCTGTATATAAAAGGCGACCCGGTTGGCGATTTAACTCCGCTGTCCGCGCAACGGCTGGGCATAGGCATAATACATCAAGAATTGAATCTATGTCCGCATCTTAGTGTGGCGGAAAATATTTATCTGAACCGTGAGATTACATCTTTTGGCATAACAGACAGAAAAAAACAGAATCGCGCGGCAAAAAAATATCTTGATACGCTTAAACTTGATGTTGATCCGGATACGCTGGTGCGTGAATTGCCGGTTTCAAAACAGCAGATGGTTGAAATCTGTAAAACTCTTTCGATGAACGCAAAAGTTATCATCATGGATGAGCCGACATCCGCGCTGACCGACAAAGAAATTGACGATTTGTTCAATGTTATAAAAACGTTAAAGTCCGAAGGTTGCGGCATAATCTATATTTCGCACAGGCTCGAAGAATTGTCCCGAATCGTTGACCGTGTGACAATTTTGCGGGACGGGCAATATATCAAAACGCTTGATTTTGCGAAGACCAATCTTGAAGAGATTATCAGTTATATGGTTGGGCGCAACCTTAGTGAAAAATTTCCAAAAATTGCCGTTTCACGCGGCGAAAAGGCGCTTGAAGTGAAAAATCTCTCTTCGCTCCATGGCGTGGGCGTGAAAGACGTCTCGTTTGAATTGTATCGGGGCGAGATTGTGGCGTTAGCCGGGCTTATGGGAGCGGGGAGGACCGAAACGGCGCGGGCTGTTTCCGGCGCGGACAGGATGAGCGCGGGAGAAATCTTTTTGGAGGGCAGAAAAATCACAATAAAAAACGTGCGAAGCGCTATAAAAGAGGGTGTTTACTGTATTCCTGAGGACCGTAAAAAAGACGGCCTATGCATAAAAATGACTCTGGCGGAAAACATCACGCTTCCAAGCCTTGAGCTTATTTCACGTTTCGGTGTTATCAGGAGCGGTAAAGAGATGGAAAAAGCTACGAAAATGAAGGACACGTTAAGAATCAAGACGCCCGGCATTGGGCAGTGCGTCGCGAACCTTTCCGGCGGAAATCAGCAAAAAGTGGTTGTGGGCAAGTGGCTGATGAGGAACGCCAAAGTTGTAATTTTTGATGAACCGACGCGGGGAATTGACGTCGCGTCCAAAATTGAAATCTACAACATTATAAATGAACTGAAAAAACAGGGAATTGGAGTGATGTTTGTTTCATCGGAATTACCGGAAGTCTTGGGTATGTCGGATCGTATTTTAGTAATGTGCGACGGGCGCATTACCGCGAATCTTGAGACAAAAAATACAAATCAGGAAGAAATTTTAAAGTATGCGACTCAGTACGCATAAAGGAAACATCATGCAGGCGACAAAATTTTTACCGCCAAAATTGAATATTTCACGTGGGTTAAAACAGCAGCTTTCAACATTGAGCGGGTTTGCCATTCTGTTTATCGCGTTCGCTATTTTGGGGCGGCCGTACTTTTTTACAGTGGGCAATCTGCTTACTGTGGCTACGCAAACTGCCGTAATTGCGATAATAGCGATTGGGCAGACGTATGTTATGATAACAGCGGGCATCGATCTTTCCATTGGCTCTAATATCGCGCTTTCAGGCATGATCGCGGCCATTGCGATGATGTCGGGCGTACCGGTGTTTCTTGCCGGTCTGCTCGGTCTGCTGAGCGGCGCGGCGGTCGGCGTGATAAACGGCATATTCACCACCTATGGAAAAATCCCGCCGTTTATCGCAACGCTTGGCACCATGACGGCGGTGCGCGGAGTGTGCCTGACGCTGACACAGGGGATCCCGATAGGCGGACTTCCAAAGTCATTTACCATGATAGGCGGCGATTCGATAGGACCTATTCCAATTCCCGTGATTTTGATGCTTGTAACGGTAGTATTGTTCGGTTTTATCCTTGCAAAAACAACTTTTGGGCGTCATGTTTACGCGCTTGGAAGCAATTTTGACGCGGCGCGTCTTTCCGGCGTGAATACAAAGCGAACCTTGATACTTGTCTATGTGTTTTCGGGGATGCTGGCGGCTTTTGCGGGTCTTATCATGGCTGCGCGCATCGTTTCCGCGCAACCTGCGGCGGGAGACGGCTACGAGCTTGACGCCGTGGCTTCTTCGGTTATAGGCGGTACAAGCACATTGGGCGGCGAAGGTTCCATAGCCGGAACTTTTATCGGAGCTTTCATAATCGGCATTTTGCGTAACGGATTGAACCTTATTGGCGTGTCTCCGTTTATCCAAAAAATTGTAATCGGCGTTGTTATCGCAGGCTCCGTGTTTTTGGATAAAATAAAACGGAAGGATTAAGTTTGTATTGATGGGGGGGGGGGGGGGATAAAACAGGTAGCGCACCGAAAGGTTTGCTAATATAAGCTATTTTTACAAGGAGAAATGTATGAAAAGATGGATTTTTGTACTATGGGCAGCGTCAGCGCTGTTGGTTTGGTCGGGATCGTTATGGGCGAATGGAAACCCTCAGGAGGCGTCAAGCGGCAAAATCAAGGCGACGCTTATCACAATGGATTCGATTGATGAGCATTGGCTTAAGGTACGCGCCGGCACTCAGGCAAAGGCGGATGAGCTTGGCAATGTGGAGTTGACTTTTAACGCGCCTCCGGGCAAGGTAGACGCCGCGATTCAGCTTCAAATGGTGGAAGACGCGATCACCAAAAAATCTGACATCATTTTGCTTGCGCCGCTCAATAGAGACGCGCTTTCGCCTGGCGTTGAGAAGGCAAAACAAGCGGGCATCAAAGTGATTATCATTGACTCTGCGGTTTCAACAGCGAACTATGACGCCTTCTTCTCGACCGATAACGGAGCTGCGGCGCGTACGGCCGCCGACGCGCTGGCGAATCTGATCGGTGGAACAGGTAAGGTCGCTATTGTAAACGCTCAGGCCGGGGCAGGAACAACGATGACCCGCGAGAATGACTTCAAAGATCAAATCGCAAAAAAATATCCTGGCATTACAATCGTTGGCACCCAGTATTCAGACGGCGATAAGACAAAGGCGCTGAATATAGCGTTGGATTTTCTTACAGCCAATCCTGATCTTGCTGGTTTCTATGCCTGTAATGAAGGTTCAACGGTTGGTGTGGGAAACGCTATTGCTCAAAGAGACTTGGCGGGTCAGGTTAAAGTAGTTGGTTTTGACTGGTCAGCGGATACAAAATCGCTGGTTGATCGCGGCATTTTACAGGCGTCAATGGTGCAGAATCCCTACGAGATGGGCTATCAGGGATTACAGGCGGGTGTTGACGCTTATAATGGCAAGACAATTTCACCGAAAGATAATGATACCGGTGTGACGGTCGCGACAAAAGAAAATCAAAATACAATAAAGTAGCGCGCTGTCTATAGATTTAAACTTGTTTAATGAAAGCGCCTTCAAATCACTGAGGTTGGAGGCGCTTTGTTTTTTATTCGCAGTGGGGTTTACCGCCACATTTTTGTTGGTGACGCTAATTTTAACCGCCCTGAAGAGCGGAATGGTTCATTTTCCAATGAGTACATAATGACTGCGTGACGGACGTGACTACGTAACGGCGTGACTACATGACGGGTGTGGTTTTTTCTTGCCAACCAATCCAATTTTTTGTATCTTTTTCCTATGAACTACGATAAACTCACCATTAAAGCGCAGGACGCGCTCAACGAGGCCTCCGCAATCGCCCAAAAAGGGGATCATGCGCAAATTGAAATTGAGCATATTCTGCTCGCGTTGCTCACGCAGGAAGGCGGCGTCGCCGCGCCTATCATTGAGCGGATCGGAGCCAATGTCCAGCAACTCATCGCCGACACGGATGATCTTGTCAAGAAAAGTCCGAAAATATACGGAGAAGCGGCCCAACTGTACCTCTCCTCGGCAGCCGGAAAAATTATGGCGAAAGCTGAGGTTGAGGCGGAAACGCTCAAGGATGAGTTCGTGTCAACCGAGCATTTGTTGCTCGCCATAAGTGCGAGCGGCTCCAAGGCGGGCGAGCTACTGGCGCGCGCCGGCGTTGTTAAAAACGCCATCCTTGAGGCGTTGAAAGCGGTGCGTGGCAACACCCGCATTACGGATCAAAGCCCGGAAGACAAATATCAGGCGCTCGACAGGTACTGCCGGGACCTGACCGCGCTTGCGCGTCAGGAAAAACTCGATCCGGTTATCGGGCGGGACGAGGAGATTCGGCGCGTGATGCAAGTTCTTTCACGGCGCACAAAAAACAATCCGGTTCTCATCGGGGAGCCGGGAGTGGGAAAAACGGCCATTGCGGAAGGACTTGCGCGGCGCATAATCGCGGGCGATGTGCCGGAAGGGTTGAAAGGCAAAAAATTGCTCGCGCTGGATCTGGGAGCGCTGGTCGCGGGCGCGAAATTCCGGGGTGAATTTGAGGAGCGTCTCAAAGCCGTGATCCACGAAGTGCAAGCTTCGGAAGGCAAGATCATCCTGTTTATTGACGAACTACATACGCTCGTGGGGGCGGGGGCCGCAGAAGGGGCGACCGACGCTTCCAACCTGCTGAAACCCGCGCTTGCCCGAGGGGAACTGCGCTGTATCGGCGCGACCACCCTTGACGAGTACCGCAAGTACATTGAGAAGGACGCTGCCCTTGAGCGCAGATTCCAGCAGGTTTACACAGCGGAACCTTCGGTTGAGGACACGGTCGCCATCCTCCGCGGTCTCAAGGAGCGGTATGAGGTGCATCACGGCGTGCGCATCAGGGACGAAGCCCTTGTCGCGGCGGCTACTCTGTCCGACCGGTACATCACAAGCCGCTTTCTGCCGGATAAAGCCATCGACCTTGTTGATGAAGCCGCGTCGCGTCTCAAAATGGAATTGGACAGCCGCCCCACTGAACTCGACAAACTTGAGCGCAAACTGTTGCAACTCTCTATTGAGCAGCAGGCGCTTTCGCGGGAAACGGATGAGGCTTCCGCGCAACGCCGCTTGAAACTGGAAAAAGAACTAGGGGACTTTACCGTTGAACGGGACGCCATGAAAGCCCGTTGGGAAAACGAGAAGAAAAATGTCCAGCAAGTGCGGGATTTGAAGCAACAGATCGAGGAACTCAAGCGGGAAGAAACCCAGCAGGAGCGAAACGGCAATCTGAACCGCGCCGCTGAAATCAAGTACGGCATGATACCGGATGCCCAAAAGAAACTCGTCGCCTTGACCGAGCGAATGGAGGCGCGACAGGGCAATGAAAATGAACAGGATCGCGCCTTTCTCCGCGAAGAGGTGATTGAAGAGGACGTAGCCGCCGTTGTGTCGTCATGGACGGGAATACCCGTGTCGAAGATGCTTTCAGGCGAATTGCAGAAGTATCTGGAACTGGAGCGGGTGTTGAGCCGGCGGGTCGTAGGCCAAGAGGATGCGGTGATCGCGGTCGCGGACGCTATACGGCGGAACAAGGCGGGGCTTTCGGACATCAATCGTCCTCTCGGTTCCTTTCTGTTTCTGGGCCCAACAGGCGTGGGCAAAACCGAGCTTGCCAAAACATTGGCGGATTTCCTGTTCAACGACGAAAAGGCGCTCACTCGCATTGATATGAGCGAATACGGCGAAAAACACTCGGTGAGCCGTCTTATCGGCGCGCCGCCCGGGTATGTCGGCTACGATCAGGGCGGGCAGTTGACCGAGGCGATACGCCGCCGCCCCTACAGCGTGGCTCTTTTTGACGAGATTGAGAAAGCCCACCCGGAAGTGTTCAACGTGTTCCTGCAAATTTTGGACGACGGACGCCTTACCGATGGTCAAGGGCGGGTGATTGACTTCAAAAACGTGATCATCATTATGACGAGCAACCTCGGCTCGGATGTCATTCTGGAGGCGAAGAATTCCGATGGTCTGAAAAACACGCTTATGGAGATGCTGAAGCGGCATTTCAAACCTGAATTTCTCAATCGCATTGACGAAACCGTTGTGTTCAAGCGGCTCGGCATGAACGAAATCACGAAGATCGTGGATATACAACTCAATCGACTTGCGAACCGCCTGTT
>JAIRTS010000022.1 GCA_031254795.1 Treponema sp. | reverse complement strand
CGGCGAGCGCGGCCTTTTCGGTACGCCCGTCGCGGCTGTCCCCGCCGTGGACGCCCGCCGGGCCGTGTCTCTCGCGCCCCAGACGCGCGTCCATCTCGCGTTCCAACGCCCGCCGCGGGCTCCTTCCGGCCAGTCGCCTGACAAGCCCGCCCCCCCTGAAACCTCTTCTTGGGTCACGCCATGGAAGCCGATCCGCTCCAGCGGCCGATCCCATCGCTCCCTCTCTCTTTTCTCTCTCTTGGCCATGTCCGCTCCTTCGGTAGTTCCACCTCTGTTTGGCCAATTACACAAACTTTAGAACAGGCCAGCGATAACCTGGTTGGTTATCTCACAAGCCGTTTTTTTTTGCGATTCTTGGCGAATTTTTGGTCCGCCAGAAACTGAAGTTTCTGAACAACTCTATTGCTTACACAGTTCCTAAGTCCGGTGTTGGACTGTCAATAGGCGTATCCTTCGTTCTCTCTTCTTGCGCTAAATCCGATCTGGCGGCGAGCGCCGCAATCACCAGAAGCAAAACCGTTTCGTTTGTCATTTCTCGCTCCTCAACAAGTAAAATTTTTCGCCGGAACACGCCGGCTTTAGTTCCTTTTTTTAACCAGAGCCGCAGGCGCGCGCTTGCCGCTGTCGCGGCGCATGAATTTTCGTATACGCCAAGCGGGTTCGCGCGGTCTTGGGCGGAGGCTCAGTATGGGTTAATGATTGCCATGGCAACCTCCTTGTAAAAAAGAATGAAAAGTGAAGGAAAAACCAGCGGGCTTGAGACCGGTGGTTTCGAAACCGGCGGACTTTTTTAACCGGTATAAAACCAAGAAAAGAAAGAGGAAATTTAGTATGGTTTCTTCACAGCCGGTATACGAGCTTGCTTCAAGACGACACGGGGGGGGGGGGGGGTAAGCGCGCAATAACTCTCACGTGTTCGCTTGTAAAAAAGAGATTACGGATTGCGTTGGAACGCTTCGATATGTCGCTATGAAACAGAAGCATGCACAATACTATATACAACGCATGAGAACGAGTCAAGCCGTTCTCACGCGCATTTTCAAAAATTTTTGAAAATCGTTCGTCCGCGCCTTTATAATGCGTCTGAATAGCGTCCAGTACATCATACAGCCGTATTCCTGTCAGCCTATTTCTTAAAAAATCGCAAGGAAACCGGAACGCGCCGTCCGCCGCATTGACAATTTCCGAATACAAGCATAGACTATAAGACATGAATATCTCTACATATACAGTAAAACCAAAACTTCCCAATGCCCTAAAGCCATTGGAAGAAATAGCCCGAAATCTTTGGCTATCATGGAATTTTGACGCGGTCCAGCTTTTTATCCGTTTGGATTACGATGCCTGGCTCCAATCCCAGCAGAATCCGGTACGCACATTAGGCATGGTTAGCCAGGAACGGCTCGCCAAAACAGCGACGGACGATTCTTATCTCGCGGCTTTGAATCATGTGTACAGCCGTTTCCTTAAATACAAAAAAGGCGACACGTGGTACAAGGGTCCCAAGAAAGATGTGGTGGCGTATTTTTCCATGGAATACGGTATGGACGTGAGCCTCCCCATTTATTCAGGAGGCCTCGGCATCCTTTCAGGCGATCATATGAAGACGTCCTCTGACCTGGGGTTGCCGCTGGTGGGCGTGGGGCTTCTCTACCGGCAAGGCTATTTCGTGCAGAAGCTCAACGCCGACGGCTTCCAGCAGGAATCCTACCCGGAAAACGACTGGTACAACATGCCTGTTGAGAAAAAAGTCGACAAGAAAGGAGAGCCTGTCAAGATATGCGTTGATCTTGCCGGACGGAACACCATCGCCCAGATTTGGGAGGTCAAAGTCGGGCGCTCGTCGCTCTTTCTCCTCGACACCAACATTGACGAAAACGCCCAGGATCTCCGCGACATCACCGCCGCGCTCTACGGCGGCGATAAGGAAACCCGAATTCAGCAGGAAATTCTGCTCGGCATAGGCGGCGTCAGGGCGTTGCGGGCGCTTGGAATCAATCCTGCGGTAACGCACATGAACGAAGGTCACTCCGCGTTTCTCGGCCTTGAGCGTATGCGCGAGAGCATAGCGGAAAAAGGCTTCAGTTTTGACGAAGCCCTCGAAGCCGTTTGGCCCACCAATATTTTCACCACCCATACGCCGGTGCCGGCTGGAAACGAACGCTTTGACATTGGGCTTATGGAAAAATATTTCAAGGACTGGACGCACATCCTTGGCGTTTCATGGAAAGACTTCCTCGCGCTTGGGCGCGTCAATCCTGACGACGACAACGAGACGTACTGTCTGACGGTGCTCGCGCTGAAGCTCGCCGCATACGCGAATGGCGTAGCGCGGTTGCATGGCGTTGTGTCCCGCACAATGTGGAAGGGTCTGTGGCCCCAGCTTCCGCTTGACGAAATTCCTATTCACCATGTCACCAACGGCGTGCATCCCCGCACATGGCTGTCCAATGACATGAAAGATCTGCTTGATCGGTATTTTGGCCCCCGTTTTGAGGATGTGCCGAGCGATCTTTCAATATGGAACAAAATGGATCATATTTCCGATGAAGAGCTGTGGCGGACGCACGACCGCCGTAGAGAGCGCCTTGTAGCCTTTGTCCGCAACAGGATAAAACTACGCATGGCTCACACCGGCGAAAGCGAGCGCCGTATGCAACAGGCGGAAGACGCGCTTTCGCCGTATGCGCTCACCCTATGCTTCTCCCGCCGTTTTGCGACCTATAAACGCGGCAACCTGTTGCTGCGGGATCCAGAGCGCCTCTTGCGTCTTGTTAAAGACAACAACAAACCAGTCCAACTCATCTTTGCGGGAAAAGCCCATCCCCATGATTTGCCCGGCAAGGATCTCATCCGCGAAATCATACACTTTGCGGAAAAATACGATGTCACGAGCCGCATTGTGTTTATAGAGAACTACGACATGACGGTAGCCAAGTACCTCACGTCAGGCGGAGACGTATGGCTCAACACGCCGCGCCGCCCCCTCGAAGCTTCCGGCACGAGCGGCATGAAAGCGGCGATGAACGGCGTGCTCAACTGTTCCATCATGGACGGGTGGTGGGACGAAGCCTACACTCCTGAAGCCGGCTGGGCGATAGGACAGGGCGAGGAGTACACCGACACGTTCCTGCAAGACGAAATTGAGAGCAAAGCCTTATACGATCTGTTGGAACGGGACATCATTCCCCTGTTCTACCAGCGCGGACGGGACGGACTGCCCCGCGAATGGATCAAAAAAATGAAGGCGAGCATGAGCCAAATTGGACAATCTATGTCCTGTCACCGCATGCTCATGGATTATTCAAACAACTTCTATTTTCCGGCTCTCAAGAACTACAAAGACATGGTGAGAGATAATTTCACCGATATAAAATCGCTCGCCGCGTACCTTGTAAAACTCAGACAAAACTGGACGCGACTTGCCATTTCCCGCGTTGAGTCTAACGCAAGACCGGTAATGCAACGCGGGGATTCTCTCACGGTGACCGCGTTTATCGACCTGGGTGAGCTTACGCCGAATGAGATTCAGATTGAGCTTTACCACGGCGCGGTGTCAAGCAACGGGTTTATCGCTAACGCCGGATGCTCGCTCATGAAAGCGATAGGGCATGACGGATCGATTTTTGAATATCAGGTGAGGATTGAATGCGCCAATACGGGTATGCAGGGACACACCGTGCGTATCCTGCCTAAGCATAAGGCTTTGATTCATCCATATCGTACGGGTCTTATTAAGTGGGCGTAACTTGTCTCCTGTTAAG
>JAIRTS010000179.1 GCA_031254795.1 Treponema sp. | reverse complement strand
AGGGTGTTATAGCAAACGCCCGCTTGAAGCGTCTTTTGTTTTTGTTTCGCCAACGCGCCCGCGCTCATTATCGCGTAGCCCCGCGCGCGGAGCGTGTTGATGATGACCGGCAAGGCGGCGCGGGTTTTTTCGTACGGCTCGTGGAGCAGGATAATGCCCCCGTCCTTCGCCGAATCCAGCGTGTTTTTCACTATGTTCGCCGTGTCAACGGCTTCTTCCCAATCATAGCCGATGACATCGCATCCGACAACCGGCATGTTCATATTCCGAGCCGCCTTGAGCGCCGCTTCGCCGCAGGAAGCGTACGGCACGCGGATGAAGAGCGGTTTTTTGCCTGTAACCTCAACGATAACAGCTTCAGCCCGCTCAAAATTTCTGTGCGCCGCCTCTTCATCAAGCTCGTTCATATATACATGATCGTACGAATGGTTGCCGATTTCGTGTCCGGCGTCCGCTATGGCCTTCGCCTCGCCGGGAAAAGCGCGGACATGATCCCCGCGCAGGAAAAAAGTGGCGCATACCCGCGCCTCTTTCAGGATCGCAAGCAGTTTGTTCGTTGTTGAATCGGGGCCGTCGTCAAAGGTAAGCGCTATATATTTGTCAGCTTTGTCAGCCGCCATTTCGCCCCCGCGTCCGGGATATTCCCTGGCGGCGCAAGGCCGCCGGGGAATCAAGCCGCGCCCTTTCGGACGCGGCCGCTTCGGTCTTATTTTCCCAACACAATGTCGGAAAAGATGTTCTCGTACAGTTCCTGCTTGCCGCTTGTCCAGCCGATCTTGCCGTAATCCGAGGCGAGAGCCGCGACCGCTTCAAGGGTTAGCTCGCCTTTCTCGAATTTCGCGCCATCGCCTGAATCAAAGGACGCGTACCGTTCCTTGAGCAACTTCGAAAGCCGCCCGTCTTCGATGATCGCGACGGCTTTTTCAAGACCGTAGGCAAAGCTGTCCATGCCGCCGATGTGCGCGATGAACAGGTCTTCGGGATCTATGGAGTTGCGCCGGATCTTCGCGTCGAAGTTGAGTCCGCCGGTTTTGAAGCCGCCCATGCGGAGAATGGCGAGCGTCGCCTGGGTTGTCTCGTATACGCTTGACGGGAATTGATCGGTGTCCCAGCCATTGCGGGGCTCGCCCCGGTTCGCGTCCACGGATCCGAGCATGTCGTTGTCAACGCATACATTCAGTTCGTGGGCGAAGTCGTGGCCGGCAAGCTCCGCGTGGTTCGCTTCGATGTTGAGTTTGAAGTCTTTTTCAAGCCCGTGGGCGCGGAGGAAACCGATAACGGTCTCGGAATCAAAGTCGTACTGGTGTTTGGTGGGTTCCATAGGTTTCGGCTCAATGTAAAAACACCCTGCGAAGCCCTGTTTGCGCCCGTAGTCGCGGGCAATGGAGAGGAGCGTCGCCAGGTGTTCTTTTTCGCGCTTCACGTCGGTGTTGAGCAGGCTCATGTAACCCTCGCGCCCGCCCCAGAAGGTGTAGCCCTGACCGCCCAGTTTGATGGTTCCGTCAATGGCGTTCTTCACCTGATTCGCGGCGTGGGCGAGCGCGGCAAACTCAGGGTTGGTGGCCGCGCCGTTCATAAAGCGGGGATTGGTGAACACGTTGGCGGTTCCCCAGAGCAGTTTCACGCCGGTCGAATCCTGGCGTTTTTTCAGTTCGTCAACAATAACGGCGAGATTCTTCGCGGATTCGTCTGTGTCCTTGCCTTCAGGCGCAATGTCGCGGTCGTGCCACGCGTAGAATTCCGCGCCGATCTTGGTGATAAACTCAAACGCGGCGTCGGCTTTGCTCATCGCGTTCCGCATGGGGTCGTCGCTGGAATTCCACGGGAAAAGATGGGTCGCCGCGCCAAAGGGATCCGCGCCATCGCCGCAGAAGCTGTGCCAGTATGCGATGGCGAACCGGAGCCAGTCCTTCATCTTCTTGCCATGAACAATTTTTTCAGCGTCGTAGTATTTAAATGCAAGCGGGTTTTTGGAAGCCGCCCCTTCAAACGGAATTTTCCCAATGCCGGGGAAATATTCTTTGTTACCGATAAAATAATTCGCCATAAAATTCTCCTTTGCTAATAAAGTGATGTATGATTGCCGGCCGCGCCGTTTGATCGGCGCCGGCGCGGCCGGCGCAGGGCTGCAAACAACAGCCTTATTTATAAAGCGGCGCCAACGCTTTCAAATACCTGGTGTACTCGGCGTACGCCTTGTCGTAGGCGACCGCGATTCCGGCGTCGGGCGCGATATTTTCGTCTTCCCGAATCGGGATATGCTCATCGGCAAGCCGGGCGATGCCCACGCTCTTGCCTTCCAGCTTGAGCAGGCACCATAACGCCTGAATCGCGCCGCCCATTGCGGCGGCTTCCGCGCTCGCGGGTCGCCGGACAGGCAGATTCATGATGTCCGCGGCCATCTGCCGCCATAGCGGGCTTTTGCTCCCGCCACCCGTGATCCTGATTTCCCGCGCCTTGAAGCCGAGCGCCTGAAACGCCTCAAGTCCAATGCGCATGCCGAATATGGCGGATTCAAGCGCGGCGCGGGCTATGTTCTCCCGCGAACAATTCGCCGCGGTTAAGCCTACGACGCTCGCCCTGCCGTTCGGGAGGTTTGGCGTACGCTCGCCATTGAAAAAGGGCAGGAACACCACGCCGCTCGCGCCCGCCGGAGCCTTCGCCGCCAACGCGTCGAATTCCTGGACGTCAAGGCCGAAGAGTTTCCGCGTCTCTTCCGAGGCGACCGTACAATTCATCGTGCATAAGAGGGGCAGATAGCCGCCCGTTGAGGAATTGAAGCCGGAAAGTCCGTTTTTCGGATCCGCCAACGGGACATCCGAATAACCGAACAAGGTTCCCGATGTGCCAAGGCTCATGGCAAGAAAGCCGTCTCTCACCGCGCCGGAGCCGATAGCGCCCATCATATTGTCGCCGCCGCCTGAGGAAACGGGGATCCCCGCAGGGATCCCAAACCGCGCCGCCGCTTGCTCCGTGACAAAGCCGTTCGGCTCGTCGGACGCTATGATCGGCGGCAACAAACCAAGCAGTTTTTCGTCAATAATGGCGCATATTTTCTTTGACCATGTACGGGTTCCGCCGTTAAAAACAGCCGTGCCGGAAGCGTCGCCGCATTCAGCCTTGTACGCGCCGGTGAACACATAGTTGAGATAGTCATGGGGCAACATGATGTAACGCAGTTTGGCGAAGGCTTCCGGTTTATGCCGCTTGAGCCACAGTATCTTCGGCGCCGTGAAACCCGGCAACATCAGGTTGCGCACTTCGGCGATAACGGCGTCATCTCCGCCAGCCGCTTCCGTGATGACGCGGCATTCCTCGACCGTGGAGGTGTCGTTCCACAGTTTCACATTGTACAGCGGCTTGCCGTCCTCATCAAGAGGCGCAAATCCATGCTGATGGCCTGAAATTCCGATTGCCGCTATGCTGTTTTTATCAGATGCGGAAAGAGAGGCGAAACATTTTTCCAGAGCGGCGTCGTACCACTCGGTCTTCTGTTCCCGCGTACCGTCGTTTTCGGCGATAAGATCAACAGGCTCCTGAAAACTTGAGACGATCCTATGCGCTTTCCAATCGTAGAGAACCACTTTAATGCTTTGGGTTCCCATATCTATTCCGGCTATTGTCTTCATATACCCTCGCCTATGGTTGTTATAGAGAATACTCTATGTTATGTGATCTTATCAACAGGCTCCTGAAGACTTGAGACGATCCCATGCGCTTCCCAGTCGTAGAGAACCACTTTAATGCCTTGGGTTCCCATATTTATTCCGGCTATTGTCTTCATATACCTCTCGCCTATGTTGTTGTAGAGAATACTCTATGTCATGTGATCTTAGAATCAGTAATATTCCCTATCACCCCAAACCAGCTTTGCGTCGGGTATACACATCGTAGAAGACCGCCAAAAGGAGAATGACCGCCTTGACCACGTACTGCCAGTGCGCCCCCAGATTCATCAATGACATGCCGTTGTTGATGGCCGCCATGACCAAGCCGCCGACAATGACGCCGACCACGGTGCCGATGCCCCCGGACGCGGAAACGCCGCCGATGTAACAAGCCGCGATGGCGTCCATCTCGAACATGTTGCCGGCCTGGGGCAAGGCGCTGTTCATATAGCCTGTGGAAACAACAGCGGCAAGTCCTGTCAGTCCGCCCATAATGCAGTACACGGTAAAGGAAACCATTTCTGAGTTGATGCCGGAAAGTTTGGCGGAACGGGAGTTGCCGCCCACCGCGTAG
Source organism: Treponema sp. (assembly GCA_031254795.1). Lineage (GTDB taxonomy): Bacteria > Spirochaetota > Spirochaetia > Treponematales > Breznakiellaceae > JAIRKH01. The sequence continues at coordinate 10,681 of JAIRTS010000179.1, read as the reverse complement.
ATGTAACGTCCCAGAACGGTGTTTTTCATCATATAATTAAACGCGAAAATGGTGACGCCCAACACAGCCACGACAATCGGGAGTCCGCGGTACGTGGCGAAGCGCTGGCACAACGCCATAACCAGAACGGAGATAAAAACAAGCTTCGCCACAAAAAGCGGAGTTGGAATGACTTCAAAGTTATTGCGCCTTTTGTCGCGCCGTGAAATAATCTCCGCGATGATGAACACAACAACAATAACCAGACCAATGATCAGCGGCGTCAGGTCCACATCGCCGACATAGAGATTCGGGAAGAAACCGGACGCTATCTGCTTGAACCCTTCATTTTTCAGAGAGATAGGGCTGATGTTGGTGATGATGTACGTCAATCCTCTAAAAAGGAGCATGCCCGCCAGCGTAACGATGAACGCGGGAATCTGCAAACCGGCGATCCAAAGCCCCTGAAACGCGCCGATAGCCACGCCCACGATCAGCGAAATAATCACGGTGGGAACCATGCCTATGCCGGTGTTGTACAGCATGGCGCTTATGGCCCCGACAAAGGCGCAAACCGATCCGACTGAAAGATCGATGCCTCCGATGATAATCACCTGAACCATGCCTGTGGCTAGAATCAGCACATAACTGTACTGAATAAAAATATTGGTAAAGTTGCGGGAATTGAGATTCGTTCCTCGCGTCAGCGCGGCAAAAACAATCATAATCAGCGCCAGCATCAGGAACATCGAATAGCTCCTGATATTGGTTTTAATCAATCCGCCGATACCGGTCTTCCGCTTCTGTGTATCACTCATATTGTTCTCCTAAAGATGTCACGCCGCCCTCATCCAAAAGGGCAATTCGCATAATTTTTTCCTGGTCGGCCTCGTCATGCGCCAGTTCCCCTTTGATCTTCCCCTCGTTCATCACATAGATTCTGTCAGCCATGCCCATGGCTTCGGGAAGTTCCGAACTGATCATGATGACGCTTTTGCCTTGCGCCACAAGGTTGTTGAGAATCTCGTAGATTTCCGTCTTGGCGCCAACGTCAATGCCGCGAGTCGGCTCGTCTACGATGAAGATGTCTGGATCGGCGAGCAGGGCGCGGCTTACCACCACCTTCTGCTGGTTTCCGCCGGAAAGATTTCGGGCTAGTTGATTGATGGACGGCGTTTTGATGCGGAGATCGCGCCGGTATTTCTCGACTTCCTCAATTTCCCGCGACGCCTCCACAACGCCGAATCTCGACAGTTTTTTTAGAGACGAAGCGGATATGTTTACCTTGACGCTTTGGATAAGGATGAGACCCAATACCTTCCGGTCTTCCGAAACATAGCCCACGCCGTTGTTAAGCGCGGCCCGCGCGGATTTCAGCGCGACCCGCGCGCCGCCATGCAGGTACAGCTCGCCCTCGCTGCGGAAACCGTAGGACTGCCCGTACAGACTCATCATCAATTCGGTGCGCCCCGCGCCCATTGGCCCGCAGAAAGCGACAATTTCGCCCTTGCGAACATAGAAAGACGCGTCGTCCACCACCTTCATGGTATGGTACTCCGGGTGGTAGACCGACCAATGCTTCACCTCCATGACCGTCTCGCCGGGGCGGGATTTTCGCTCCGGAAACCGGCGCGTCAAGTCGCGTCCAACCATATCCTTTATGATCATCGCCTCCGTCAGATTGTCTTTCTTGACATCGTACGAGGAAATGCTTTTCCCGTCCCGCAACACCGTAACCGTGTCGGCGATCTTCAGCGCTTCGTTCAATTTATGCGAAATCATAATTGAGGTGATCCCCTGACGTTTGAACTCAAGGATCAGGTCAAGGAGTTTCGCGCTTTCCTCGTCAGTCAGCGAAGAAGTCGGCTCGTCAAGAATGAGCAGTTCGACCCGCTTGGAAAGCGCGCGCGCAATCTCCACAAGCTGCTGTTTGCCCACACCCAGTTTGCTTACAATCGTGGCAGGATTTTCTTTTAAGCCGACTCTATCCAAAAATTTTTGGGATTCTTTTATATAATGATTCCAGTTGATGACGCCCAAGGTGGTTTTCATGTGTCCAAGGAAAATATTTTCATATATAGAAAGATACGGGCTTAACGCGAGTTCCTGGTGTATAATGGCGAGCCCTTCTTTTTCGCTGTCTTTAACGCTATGATAATTGGTTTCCCGGCCTTTGTAGAAAACCTTGCCTTCGTAGGCGCTTTTGGGATACACCCCGCTGACAACACTCATCAGAGTGGATTTTCCCGCGCCGTTTTCTCCGCATAAAGAGTGGATTTCCCCTTTTTTCACCTTTAGACTGACATTGTCAAGCGCCCGGACGCCGGGGAATTCCTTGGTAAGATTCTCTATTTCCAGTATATATTCACTCATATACAAAACTTCTCCGCAAAATTTTTCGTATCGCAAACAATCGGCTTTTTTAGAGCGCAATAAACAGCAAAGCCGGCTGTAAACCGTTAAGCCGGTCTACAGCCGGCGGCTAACCGCAGGATCGCTGTAAGATTATTTCAGGTTGTTTTGGTCGATCTCTTCTTGGGTATAGAACCCGGCGTTCACTGGATCCTTCCAGTTTTCTCTGTAGATGATCACCGGATCAAGAAGGTACGCCCTCACTATTTTCCTGCCGGTGTCGCCGATGCTCTCAAGTCCAATGGAAGAAGCGAGAACCGCGCCTGGAATATTCGGGGTCGCTCCTTTTACAGCGGCTTCGGCAAGGGCAATCGCGGCTTCGGCGAGTTTTGTGGTGTCTTTGAACACGGTCATGTACTGCTCGCCGTTTTTGATGGACGCGGTGGAAGCGGCTTCGGCGTCCTGACCGGTAACAATCGGCAACTTGCTGGCGTATTTGGCGTCGGCTTTGCAGGCTTCAATAATCGCGCGGGCAAGAGTATCGTTCGGCGCGAGCACCGCGTCAAGCGTCACGTCTTTCGCATCGCCGTTCAACAGGTTTTCCATACGGGTTTTGGCGACAGGCGCCTGCCAGTTTTCAGTGGCGATGCGCTGGAAGTTCGCCGTGTCTTTTGAGGTCTTGGGATAGGGCCCAACGACAATGAGCGCGCCGCTTTCAATGTAGGGATTAAGTACGCTCATCGCGCCGTCAAAGAAGAAGAAGGCGTTGCCGTCTGTGGGAGAACCGGCAAAAAGGGTGATGTACTTGGGAGCAGCGGCGGATGCGCTCTTGAGATCCAAACCCCTCTCAATTCCCTGTCCCTGGAACTGACCAACCTTGAAATTATTAAAGGTGATATAATAGTCATAATCCGCGGAATTTGGAATGATGCGGTCGTACGCAATGACCGTCACCTTGTCACGGGCGGCGTCCGCAACAGCGGCGGCCACGCCGTCATTCACGCAGCCGATAATAATGGCTTTTGCGCCCTGGGTCAAGAAGTTTTGAATCTGCGTGTTCTGCAAGTTTTGATCGGCGTTGGCATACTGATCCTGAGCGCGGAAGCCTTTCGCTTCGGCAAATTTTTTGAGAGAAGCGCCGTCTTTTATCCAGCGCAACACATGGGTTTCAGGCATGGCAATGCCAACAAAGGTGCCTCCGCTCCCACCACCTTTATTGTCGGAACCAGCTCCTGCAAAAACCGTACCGGCGACGATAACAACTGCCATTACGGCAAAGAACAATTTTTTCATGTTCTCCTCCAAATCACATCTCTATATTAACCGCCCATACGGGCAAGTTTCCCTTGTCACACCTGCTGATTGCAGGCGGCAATCTCCTTTCACCGCTTGCCCATAGTCCGCAGACAGCGCGTCTGCAACGGCGCGGCAACGCCTAAAAGCTCGCGTCGCGCTTTGCCCGCCTTCAAACTCCACGCCGGATACAATTTGGCGGCGTTCAGATACGGACGCATGAGGATTTTTTTGCGGTGTTTTTTTTTCAACGGCGCTTGTGGAACGCTCAGGAGACTCTGTGGAGCGTCTCGCGAAAAACGCGGAAGCGGATGAAAATATACGGGCGGCGCCAATTGCAAGGCCGCATTTCGGTTTGTATATATATTGATTGTTATTTTGTTGAATGAAAAATGTTAGTTCAAGACAATATGGGGGGGGGGGGGGGTATTTGCAATTACCGCCGCGCACAGCGGCGCAACCATTCAGACAATACGCCTTTTTCATTTTTTGTTTAAGCGACGCTCCTTTTGAAAGTCTTGATACTGACTAAAAATACTATATCCTTTGCGGGTGGTTGTCAAGCGTTTTTTCACTTTTTTTCAAAAAATAATAGCGTCTGGTTTAACGCCTCCGCAGGCCGGCGGGGTGGCAAACTCCACAGATAATAAATTTCCTTACAGAATAGCGCCTCGCCCTTTCGTCGCGCCCCATAGGGCGTCTCGTTAGGACGGAGCGGGACGCGGCGACGCCAACCGGCCCGGCCGCCGCGTGTTCACGCCCTTTTCTTCGACTTTTTCCCCCGCCCCAGAAATTTTCTCGCCGCCGCGATGGCCACGCGGAAAAGAAGCGGCTCCATGTTCTTCCTGACCATCTCAAGATTGTTTATAATGGGGAGATGCTGTGGACAATGTTTTTCACATGCGCCGCACTTGACGCAGAGGCTGGGGCTTGCGTACCGCTCCGAAGTCGGCGTAGTGCTGCTTATGTATTGTTGCATACCCAAGATAAACCCCATCGCGCTCCGCGTGTTGTACGCGGCGAAGCACGCTGGAATATTGACGCCTCGCGGGCAGGGCATACAGTAATTGCAGCCTGTACACCGGATCTTATACGATTTGTTGAAAACCTCCAGCACTTTATTGAAGGTTTTCCGTTCGGCTTCCGTTATACAATGCGGGGGACACTCATCCGCGAAGCCGATGTTCTCTTCAACCTGTTTGGGATCGCTCATACCGGAAAGCACGACAGTCGCCTCCTCGTGATCCCACACCCATTTAAGCCCCCAAAGCGCCGGGGACAGCGCCGGATTCGCTTTCTTGAACAACTCCGCCGCCTCAGCTGGAAGTCCGCGCGGAGGGCCGCCCGCGAGTTTCCCGCCGAGAAGCGGTTCCATGATGATGACAGGCAACTCTTTTTCAGCGGCTTTTTTCAAGCCTACGGTTCCCGCTTGAAAATTCTCGTCGGAATAATTGTACTGAATCTGACAGAATTCCCACGGATAATCGTCAAGCAGTCTCAAAAATTCGCTTTGAGAGCCGTGGAAAGAAAACCCGATTCGCCGGATCTGCCCCGCCTTCTTTTTTTCGGCTATCCAGTCTTCGATGCCCAGGGAACAGAGCGTCCGCCATTGATCCTCGTTGGTAAGCATGTGCATGAGGTAATAGTCAACCATGCCAGTGCGCAGACGCTGGAGTTCCTGATTGAAAAATTTGTCAAAATCAGACGAGGTTTTGACGTAGATAAGCGGAAGTTTGGTCGCTATAAAAACCTTGTTCCGAACGCCGTGTTTTTCAAGGACGCTTCCGAGCAACTCTTCGCTGCCCGGATAGATGTACGCCGTGTCGAAATAGTTTACTCCCTTCTCAATAGCGGTCATAATCATGGTTTCGACAACTGCCGCGTTTCTTGGAAAACGCATACAGCCGAAACCTAAAACCGACAGCTTGTCGCCGGTCTTCTTGTCTAAACGGTACTGCATGAACGATACACCTCCATTGGTTCTCTGTCGCCGCAGGGCGGCGATCCATAGTTTATATATATGTATGATTTTGGACAAGGGAGAGCGAACGAAAGCCACGTTTCATGACGAGGAAAGAACGCCGCATGAATGATGCTTCGGCGTTGAACCCCACGCGAAGAGCGGCACCCGCGAGCGCCCGCGCAATCCCGTCGTTTGAACCATATTTTGGTCAAAAACTCACGGTTATTATGAAAAAGCTCTCAGATTATGACGTTTATAATAAAAAGTGCATTTTTTCAAAAATATATATTGCTTTTATTCAAAGCAGGGTATACAGTTAAACTTGTTCCAAACTCGGTTCGCTGATAAACAGCGAGAGGCCGCTGTGTATCAAGCTTTTTTCAAAACCAACCGGATTTTGAAAAAAAGCGCTACCGTTGCCACGTTATTAATTGTCGAAAAGGGCTTGGGTTATGATAAAAATTATTATTATTGACAGCGATGAAGCGGAGCGGCGCAGATTAAAAGACAGCCTCTCTTCTCAAAATGACTTTGACATTATCGGGATCGGGAAAGACTGCTATGACGCGGTTAAGCTGGTTGAAAGCAAGCGTCCTGATATCGTCATCATGGACATCGAATTAAAAGATGGCGGCGGCATCGGTCTCATACCGTTGCTCAAAAGAAAATCGCCCAATACGGCTGTTGTCTTTTTCACCGACTGCGAAGATGAAGAGCGTATCTGCAGGGCTCTCTTTCAAGAACCGGCGGGATATGTCGCCAAGCGCGGAGGCGTTCCTAATCTTTGCAGGGTTATTAAAAACATCAGCCACGGCGATTGGTGTATCAGTTCGCAGATCGGTTCAAAAGTATGCTCTGTTTTTTCGCACATGGTGAAAAGAGGGATGTACTCCGAAATCATGCCGCATAACAAACTACAGGCACCGCCGGAGACGCCTCCCGGCGTTTCCGGCATAGAGCTGCGGATCATTGGGTTCATCGCCCAAGGCTACTCCACCTGTCAGATAGCGGAAAAGCTTTCAATTACCAACGGCACCGCGCGGAATTACATTTCGGTGGTGATGAGGAAAGTCGGAGTGAGCAACCGCAGCCAGCTCGCCCTTTTCGCCGTCCATCACGGGCTTGTACCGCTTTGAATTGAAATGCTGCGCGGCGCGTACGCCCCGTTTTTTCGGTGATCTACGAGGAATTGTCCGTTGATACACAGCTCTTGCCCAAAATACGGACGGTTCGACAGGTTGATGACGCCTGTCGTTTTACCGGAGCGGCTTACAAGGCGGAACACATCGCGGTCAAGCCGAACCGCGCCGTACTCATCATCCGCAAGCGCCGCGTACAGCGAGGCCATGCGTTTGGCAAGCTGTTCGTCCGCAGGTTCAAGGTGAAGCGGATCGTCGGAAATCATGATCTGCCCCGCAAGCAAAAAGTTGACCAACGCGATAAGCTCTTTCTCATTTTCCGTGAGTTTGCAGTTCCGCGTACGCATAAACACCACATCCGGATCATTGCGATAGATCACTCCATCGAGAAAAGAACGTCCTATGGTGTCAAGCAGGCTGATGTAGGCGCTTGGTCTTCCCACATGACCCAAGAGCTTGACCATATTCCAATCCCATTCCTCGCGGGTGTCCGCGCCGACACGCGATAACGGGAAGCGCCGGAATGAAGCGCCGAGCGGCAAACCGCAACCGAGATACGCGACCGGCGCGTTCGGCGTGGCGCTGGCGGCGCGCTTTGTCAAAAGGGCGCAGGCGCGTTCATAATGTTCATACGGCGAGCCTCCCTGCGCGAAAGCGCCGAAAAGAAAGCCCGCATACAGAAAATCTATTTTGATGTACCGGAATCCCCAGCCAATCACCGTATCAATCAAACTTTCTATGTAGGCGAGCGTGTCGTCCCGCGAAAGATCAAGGCAGTAGTAACGCCCGTCCCACAGGTGATTGAAGCCCGCGACAACCGGTTTTCCTTTTTCGTCTTTGAGAACCCATTCGGGCTTTTCCAAAAAAATCTTCGACTTTTTAGTGACGATGAAGGGGGCTATCCACAAGCCGGGCGTCAACCCCCGCGCTTCTATTTTTTCCGCCAAAGACCGCAAGCCGTTCGGAAACTTCTTTTCATCTATTTCCCATTGCCCCACGCGCTGTTCCCAGCCGTCGTCAATTTGGAAAATAGCGGGCTTGTCTTTGTCAAGAAACACGAGTTTGATAAGATTATCGGTCGCGGACAGGGCTTCAAGGTCTTCAAGAATGAGTTTTTCGCTGATGTTTGTATAGTGGTTGTACCACGATTCATACCCGCCGATTGGGTTTTTGCCGCCGGCGCATTCGGTGGATAGTACGGCGGACTTTCCGCCTGATAGTCCGCCGTACGCGCTTGAAAGATGAGGATTCACTTCCTTGCGGTACACTGCGGCGAGCGTGTCTTTCAGATCAAAATAGCCTGCGCAAGCAAAGAAATACAACTCCGCCATCACCTCATGGGGCGTCCAGCGTTTTCCCGGGCAAAAGATTTCCGCGACAATGCGCCGCTTTTTCCGGTTTATGCGAAACGTTACGGGCGGAAGCGGGGCGCGGCCTGTCCACGCGCGGGATGCGGCGCAAAGGTAGGTGTCGCCGGCGCGAAGGTACATGAGGAAGTGGCCTACAATCTCGCCGCGTTTCGGCGCGTCTCCATCGCGGTTGGTGAGCTTGATGAGATCGGGCAATAGCAACGTCTTGCGGGGAAGTGTTTCATCTGCGGCAAGCTCCCAGCCCGCCGACCATGATTGCCAGCCGCCCGGATATACCAGCACGTCTTTATTGCGGATAAAAGGCTCGCGCTCTTTTCCGTCCAATCTGGCGGCGGCGCACAATTCTTCGTACGTCCACGAGGCGATTTCCCTGCAAAAAGCGTTTTGCGAAGCGCCGGATTCCACGCAATCGGACTGAGCGTAAAAGGTTTTGGTTTGATACGGAACATTCGGCATTATGTCCGCCTTCCCGCGCGCAACTTTTCTTCAAACCGCTCAAGCTCTTTGCCGGCAAGAACCCCGTCGCCTCCATTTTCGAGCCTGCTTTGGATCTCGGCAAACTCTTCTCTGGAAAACCTGACGCCGCCCAGTGTATGCCGCTCAAACGCAGCGCAACAAAGGGGCGCCACGCTTTTCGTTATATCGAACAGCGTTTGCGCGTACAGCCGAATTTCTTTTTGGGCGTGGGTGTCAAGGCGCAGTTCCAAAAAGTGAAAGAGGTTGTGCAGATCTATCTGCCAGTACCATTCGGTATACAGGGACAGAGGCAGATTGACGCGGGCAAGCTCACGGGCCACGCCCTTGCCTATGAGTTCGGCGTACGCCGCGTACATGTCTTTCTGCGCGTTCTTCAGCGACGCTTGCGTCTCAGCCGCAATTTCCACATCAAGCGCCGCGCCGCGCCCCTGCTTGTTGTCCGCGCTTTGCGTGGCGATGTCTTCAAGTTCGGGCGTGTAAAAATCGTCTTTCATCACCGAGTAGCGCCCGGACACCTCATTAACCCGCGCCGTACGGTGTCGTATCCATTGGCGGGCGACAAAAATCGGCAACTTTACATGAAAGGTAAGCACAACCTGTTCAAAGGGCGAGGTATGCTGATTGCGTAAAAGGTAGTCGATCAGTCCCGCGTCCTCACGGAGGCTTTTGGTTCCCGCGCCGTAGGACACCCGCGCGGCCTGCACTACGCGGGTGTCTCCGCCCATGTAATCAACAAGCCGGATAAACCCCTTGTCGAGAACCGGGAATTCTTTGTCTAATAGCGCTTCCGCTTCGGAAATAATACAATGAGCCATAATGGATAGCATTGTACAGCATAGAGCGCAGCCCGTCAATAGATCGCGCTCCGCCTCGCCGGATATTAGGCGCAACACGCTTGCCCACTAATCGAACGATGCGGTTATCGAGGCGTTGAACACTATTTTGTACGACTTTGGCTCCTTTGCCCTTGACTGCGGCGCCTGCGCATTAAAAAGAGCGGATGAGCCCCTTGCAGGGCACTTGAAAACATCATCAACAGCGCCGTCCGTTTCGGCTAAACCGCAGACTTGAGGGTTCCGCTTGAACACGGCGCAAGCTGGGAGCCTGTCGCGTTTGTGGATTTTTTTCGCCATAGACAACGCAAAAATCCTGATTATCCAGTGCGCCGTGAATTTTTTGGTTCAATGAAGTTTGCAGGGTAAAAAATCGACTCCTCGACGATTTTTGGAGGTTTTAAGCGCAAAGCGCGGCAAACCCCTAGCAGCCCATTGCACTTTTCCCTTCGGGATCGTCAAAAGCGGCACAATCTGATGCCATCACCTCATGAGCGCGCGATTTGTCAATGTCGACCGGAATACCCCCTTGTTGTTTCCGGTGGATTTTGGGAATGTCCTCCCGAAAACCATCCGGTACATTTTTATCATTGAGGCGGTTGAGCATCTGGGCATGGGCGGTTTCAAAGCGAACGACACCGGGAACGGGAGCGAACAATATTCACTCGCGATGACGCTGATGTCGTTGCCGTATTGTCACGCGTACAGGGCGGATATCTAGTCGGGTGATAGAAGGGGCGGCGAGGTATATATGCGGGAACGAGGTGCATCCTGACCATTCGACGCTCTACCGGTTTCGGAATGAGAGCAGGGAAGGGTTTAAGAAAATATTTACGAAGATACTAGTGATAGCGTGGGAGACGAGGCATTTGAAGAAGACGGGGAACATCAGCGTGGACGAGACGAAGCTACACGCGAACGCGGGCAAGCACAGCGCGGTCTCAGTTACCAGCGGGCGGCAGAGATGATAGAGGAAGCGGAGGTGGACAGCAAGCCTTTGAAAGAGGAATTGTCAACACGAGCCCCCTCCCCCAGTTAGATAGACACCATTAAGTAGCTTCTCCAGAATAAAACACATCAGGCGAAATATAATCAAGCTCCGAATAAAAATGAAGTCGAATCCGGTTATAATACGCCTCAAGATACATGAACACCAGGGCCTGTCCTAAAGTTTGTGTAATTGGCCGAACAGAGGTGGAACTACCGAAGGAGCGGACATGGCCAAGAGAGTGAAAAGAGAGAGGGGGCGATGGGATCGGCCGCTGGAGCGGATCG
>JAIRTS010000154.1 GCA_031254795.1 Treponema sp. | reverse complement strand
GTCGCGCCTCGCGACTTCCCTTGGTATGGAAGATCCACTAATAGAAACCAGCCCCTCATTCCTGCTAATCGGACTTCTGAAAAGAAATTTGAAAACTAGCAATGTAAACCCAATGCCGTTGAGAATCTGCCCGTATGAGCGATTAAAATAGAGAAAGGCTTCGTCGCCTTTGGAGGTATAGTGTGAGTTGTAGTGTGAGTTTTTTCAGATTTGTATTCAAGATTTTAAAGAGTTTGACTACACTAATTGGTTATGACTCGCGCGTCGCGCGAATCGGTGTTGTAGGCTGTAACGCCTCGCCGAAAATTGGAAAACTTCTCACGGAAAACTGGAATTCATACCCGCCGATTTTATCACGAAAAATTAGAATCTACACCCGCCTAAAACCTGCCTTGAAACGCCGATAAAATGCCCTCCGCAAGCCATTTTGCGGAGGGCATTTATTTAGTCTTCGGCTTCCTCTTCCCCGCTTACCAGCTGTTTTTTTGACCGTTCGTCAAGTTTCACCGATATGGGGTAGTTCGCCGTCAGCACCTCGACCTTGTCTCGCGGCTGAACCGAGCGGTTTGACATTGAGCAAGCCATTTTGATGGCCGCCGAATGCCAGCCGTTCCGTTTGGCAAACTCGTTCAAGCTGTCGTTTTTGAAGGATCTCAAAAGGAACTTGCCCTTAATGGTTTCCAGCAGTTTGAGCAGGCTGTCGAAATCCTCCTGCGAGTAGCCGTCATAGCGTCCTTGGTCGCTCCCGACATAAGGCGGATCGATGTAGAAAAACGCGTCCGGCATGTCTCTGCTTCGGATTACCCGCAAGGCGTCGCAACATTCGATTTGCGTCCGCTGAAGCCTTATCGCGTAATCTTCGGTGAAGGACTCCCGTTTGTTGTTGAGTTTCTTGCTGTAGCCGCCTGTGCGGTCATAGCCGAATGTCGCGTCCAGCATACAGCCATAAGAGGAGTTCGCCATCATCCACACCGCCCAAGCCCTCTTCACACGGTCAAACATTTCCGGGTTTTCGTAAATAACCCGCGCCTGACGGTGTTTTTTCCGGCTGTGCAGGCTGATCGCAATTTCCTTTTCAAGAGATGTGAAGTCATGCTTCAGCACTTCATAAAAATTGATTATCTCGCAGTTGGCGTCGTTGATGATTTCCACCTTGGACGGCTGTTTTGCGAAGAATACCGCGGCCCCGCCCAAGAAAGGCTCGCAGTATATACGATGCTCTGGAATAAGACCCAGAATGATTGCGGCGAGCGTCTGTTTGCCGCCATAGTACGAAATAGGAGTATGCATCCTACCTCCTGATATATTTGGGTCTAAACCTGAAGGCCGGATTGCCGATAATGAAACTGCCCGGTGTACACGAGTTCGGGCAGGATCGGGGGCAACCCTGAAGGCGTCAACTCGCCTGCCCGGTGTTGGCGCACCGGGTTTCTGCCCGTCTTTTATGTTGCCGGCAACGCCGGAATTTCCCTGTCAGTGATTTCCATGTCTGGCGTTTTAATCCCGTCGAAGGCTTTCATCGTCGCAAGGTCGGTGTGGCAAGCCACCACGCCGTTTTTCGTTGCTAAATACACTATAATTAACCTCCTATGGTTGTTTTAATGAACAGGCTGTTATACAACTTATCCATGTGTCGCACTTGGTTATAGGCGTTAAACCGCCTTCTGTAATTGCCGCACCATGAGGTGTAAAAACCCGCCGCATCTCCTTGAAGGCGATCTCCGCCAATTCCATATAGCCGCGCTCCATTAAGAACGCCCCCGTCCACTCCAGAGCCGCGATCAAATCCCTTTGATTGCGCGCTTGGCTTCTGACGGCGTGGCATATCGAGCGCGGGTTGTAGTTGTAGTGGTAGAGGAAGCGTGGCAAGCCCGCCCGCTTCCCGGCGAGGACGGCGCCTTGTATCGCCAGCGCCATGTCTTCGCCGTAGTTTGTCGGAGGAATCACGCACCGCCTCAACAAACTTGTCTTTATGAACGGGCGCATGCTTACGGCGTTCCGCTTTAAGGCGTGTTTGATCAAGCGGCTCAAGTCGTCGGGCGGGCAATACGAGCGGCGCGTCAGGCCTTTCCTTTCATGTTTCGCCTCGCCGAAAAACACTATGTCCGCGTCTTTCTCCTTGGCGGCGGACGACAGCGCCTCAAGCGCGTCAGGCTCCATGCGGTCGTCGGCGTCAAGCCAAAAGACATATTCGCCCCGCGCGTTTTCCGCGAGGGATCTCCGCGCCACCGCCACGCCTTGGTTGTCCGCGCGGCTCAGCAAGACGACGCGCCGGTCGCCTTCGGCGATCCGCTTGATGGCCTCCTTCGTCCGGTCTTGGGAGCCGTCGTTGACTGTCAGCAACTCAAAATCAGAGAAAGTTTGCGACAAGGCGTTTTCCATCGCGGTTTTTATATGGGTCTCGGCGTTGTAGGCGGGCATGGCGACGGTTATGGCGGGCATGTCACTCCTCCAGTTGGAAGATGTCCGAGAGGTTCAACCCCAAATCCCCGTCCAGCCGCTCAAGCGCCGTCCGCTTCTCCTCAAGAGCCGCCGCGAACTCGCCGTCATCCGCTATGCCGCGGAGCGCGGCTTGATACGCTTGCAAATGAATGAAGTATTCTATCGCCTTGTAGAACACGTCCCTGTCGTCCGTCGACTGTATCGCCGCGAGGGTTTCCGGCGTGACGTTTCCGCCCATTTCATAATAGGCGCAGTTTTCGGGGTTCTCCCGCCGGGCGGACTCGTCGTAATAAAGCGCCAATAAAGCGGTGAACGACGGGTCGCCTGGGTTTATACGCCAACTGTGTATCCGGGCGTAGCCTGCGGGAAAGCCGGGGCGTGCCAGTTGGGACAACAACGCGCAGGTGTCCGCGCGCAAGACTTCTTTTTCAGTTATAGCCATAAGGCGCTCCTTTAAAATTTGCGGTAATAAACCGTCGTATTTCCATTGTACGTGAAGTCGCCGCTCCAATGCCCCATCCGCATATAGCCGGAATAGGGTCCGGAGCCGTCCGCGCCGAAATAGTCGTTTGAGTTGCCGCGTCCAAACGAATACCAGCCTCGCGGAGGGGTGAACGAATCCTCTTGCCCGATGGAAAAACTCCCTTGCACAGGGTTCGTTCTGGGAAGCAGTTCTCCTTGAAGCGTGACGGCGGTGAAAGTTGGGGTGTCGTGCTGCGCTATCACGTGTTGGTATGTACCGCCGCGCATTACCGAAAAATAGCTGGTTCCGGCGGGGTCTGTCTTGCTTCTTATTCCGAGTGTGCTGACCTGCCCGATGTCCACAAACTCCGCGTCATCGCCTATTCCGATAACGCCGGTGGAGGCACCGACTTGCAAGTTGCCGGCAATTCTGAAGTTGGCTTGAACGAGAAGCTCTCCGCTCTTCTCTTCAATGATGCGCGAGGTGAAGTTGACGGAGGAACCCCCGTGGTGGAAGTCCATGTAGCCGCCATGTACGTAGCCTGAGCCTACGCCTGTAAACTCTATGCCTGATATGTCTGTCACATTGCCCGCGCTGTCTTTTGTCGCTTTGGCGTTCAAGGCGTTCTGTTGAGCTGTACTCACGGGCTTGTTCGCGTCGCTGGTGTTGTCCACGCTTCCCAGCCCGACCTGCGCCTTCGTGACGGCGTGCGGGTTGCTCGTGTTTCCGGTGTGGCTTGTCAGCGAGGCGAACAGCGACTTCAAGTTGTTCCGCGCCGTCTGCACTTTCGCCCAGATCGTCTCTGATGCGGTTGGCGGAAGCGTTGTGGAAGCCGCCGCGTCCGTCAGCGTTCCGGTCAGTCTTTCGGCGGGAACCGGAGCTTCCACCGCCTGTTTCAAATACCGGGTGCGGCTTCCCAGTTGCTTCGCCTGAAGGTTTGCGACGCCGTCCTCGCCGCCTATCGCGTCATCGGCAATCTCAAGACGGTAAATGTCCTCCACCCACTCCGTGGCTTCCGCAAGTTTCGCCATTTTCAGCCTCCGTTAAAAATGATTGTCCAATCCCCCTCAAGGGAGAAGTCGGAATCCTTGTTGAGCGGCGTCTGCCGGACGCGCCGCGCGAACAGCGTTCCGTCCTCGCACAGCAAGCCGAATTCCATGACCGCCTTTCCGTTCATCTCGGTTTCGGCGACATTCCAATTAAACCGCGCCTGTCCAGGCGCGGGATAGTCCACGCCGGAAACCGTCTTTATGAACGGCTCGGCGATTTCCGTGTCGGCGACTTCAGGCGCGCTTCCGTCCGTCCCGAAAGCGATTGCCGCGACGCGCCTTTCTTCGGCGTCGCCCGCGACAAGGCGGGCCATCTGGTCACGAGCCGCGTCGACAATCAGGTTTTCGCCCTCGCAGGCTTCCACGCGCCCGTCTTTGTAGATTTTTCGATACCGCAAAATCCCGCGCGCGGCCGCCTTCTCTTTGGCTTTGATGCTCATAGCTCCTCCTCTAGCGGCAACAACGCGCCGCCGTTATATTTAAAACTTCCGTCAAATTTGTGTCGCCCGTCGTATTTGTGGCGCAACCGCATTCCGAAGTTGGCTTCCTCATTCATGGCGGCCGCGTCCAGCGTCGCCATCGACAGCGCGGCGGTCATGTCGTCCCGCGCCGCGCCGCCTCCATATTTGAGCGAGCCTTCCCTGAAACTGTCGCTCATTCCATACAAGAGGCGGATGTTCCGCGTTTCATCGGAAAGAACGGCGTCGATAAAAGGAACCCACTCGGAGACTGTCAACCTCACGTTGGGGTTTATCAGGCTGTCAAGGAACTCTAAAAGCCAACGCCTGTCCCGCTCGGAAAGGCCGATGACTTTGACAAAGACGCGCAGAAATTCCTCCCGCGCGATGTATGTATTCCCGAAATGGGCGTCAAGCTGTTCGGCGATGTATCCGCGCTCTCCCGCCCTCATTAAAAAGAAACTGGCGGCGGCCACGCGTTCGCGGAATTCCTCTTCCGTATCCTCAAGCAGGCGCGGAATGAGCAGAGCCGCGCCGTGTTCCTCAAGCTTCGCGCTGTCGGCGAGATAGGGGAAATGCGCGTTGAACGCCGTGAGCGCGTCCGCCCTCACCCTTTCCCCGATGTCCCTGATTGCCCCGAAAAGGGAGCGGCGGTTTTTCTTGTGTATGCCAGGAGGATTGACAGTCTTTTCAATCAAGTCTTTGACTTCGCTCACGCGCCTTTCTCCGTAATATTCACCGACTGAATGTCCGCCTGAATAATTTCGGCTTCCGCCGCCTGCGCGTCCCGCGCCGGGGAGATTATTTCCACCGTTTTAAGTCCAAGCGGCTCATAGATCGCGTAGAGGTCTCTGAGCGCGAGCCTGCCCCCGATGCCCAATCCGCGCGCGTATGATTCCGCTATAAGGGCGATGTCCGCCTCGTCAGCGTTTCCGGCATATTCAATCCGCACCGGAACGTTGGCGACGTCGGGCGCTTTCACCAGCACGTCAAAACCCATAAGCTCGTGGCTGTTGAGATTGGCTTCCACCTTTTCAATCAGTTCCGCCGCGGGGAGTCCGGCGACGGACGCGACAACCACATCCGTACTTCCCGGACCCCGGGGCGTTCGTATGATTTTCGCTTCCCGAACCCCGCCCACTTCCTCGGCGTAGTATTTATATGTGGCCTTGGTGTCGCCAAGCGTCTGGCTCCTCCAGCGATTTTTTATCCGCTCGCGGTAGCTGCCATCCCCCTCGGCGTTCTCGCCGGGCGCGGTCTGCCTGCCGCCGCCGACCTCAACCGAGTCCAGTCCCGGAATGACGCGGGTGCAACGCACCGGCATTTCGCTTCCGATGTTGTAGTCGCTTCCCGCGAATTCGGCGGTGACCGGAATGGGAAAATCCGCGTCAGCCTGGAAAGAGATTTTCCGCGTCGCCTTGTAGCGGAGTTCCGTTCCCTCCACTACAATCCACGTCCCTTCAGGGATGGATCCCTCGCCATAGGAATGTCCGGTGAAATGCCCCGCCGCCTTGTTCTCGCCCTTCCTGACCACGCCGAGGGCAAGCCCCCAAAACGAAAGGAATACGCCCGTCGCGCCGTCAAGGGTGGCGTTGGCATAAATGGGGTTGATCGCGGTCTTGTAAATGAAAAACACGACGCTGGCCAAAACCTCAATGAAGCCTCGCAGAACTCCGGCACTTTTGAAATTGGTAAGTCCCGTCTTTTCCTTTGCGATGGAAACTATGTCGTCCCTTATAACGCTGTCGTTCTTGTCAATCCACGATTCCCGCATTATTCTCTTGCCCCCTTACTCAAATCGTAATCCAGCGTCTCCGGCTTGATCGCGCCCATCGGCGCGAACTCAAGCTGGTATTTGTTAGTTCCGGTCTCTCCGGCTTTCACGCTGTCCGGGTCAACCCTCGCGTCCGCAATCGCCACCCGTTCCAATTCGGCGACAACCGCAGCAGTGTCCACGGTGCTATCGTTTAGAAATAGGAGCATGGAGCTTCCCAGTCCCTTATCCCAATACAACACGCCGGGCGTTGTCTTAAGCACCTGGTCTATGTCCTGGGCGACCATGCGCGGGCCCGACACGAGGGCGATGTCGCCGTCAGGGGTGAATACAATGTCATCATCCTCAAGCAGAAAATCGGTTCCGTAATCCATCACGCTATCGCCCCCGCGCCCGTCCCCGCAAGCGGCGATTGCAGCGTTACACTCACCGATCCTGCTTTCAAATACGCGCCAACCGCCGCCGCCAGCCGCGCGGCGAAATAATCGTCGCCGCCCTCTGACATGGCGTTCATCGCCGAAAAACAGGCTTTAAGCGTTGTTTCAATCGCGGCTTTGTTTCCGGTGAATTTCCCTTTGCCGGTTCCCGCGAACGGCGATGATACTCCTGCCGGGGTAGTTGCTGTCAAGTCCTGAAATAGGTTGACAGATTTTCATGCAGCCATACGGTGCATTGTTTCAGGCGTTTCATAGTTCAGGGCCAGATGGGGCCGTCTGGT
>JAIRTS010000108.1 GCA_031254795.1 Treponema sp. | reverse complement strand
TCGGGCAGGCCGGATTTGAACCGGCGACCTCTTGGTCCCGAACCAAGCGCGCTACCAACTGCGCTACTGCCCGTAAAAAAAACCCGTCATAAAGACGGGCGACGGGAACGACGGGACTTGAACCCGCGGCCTCCGGTGTGACAGACCAGCGCGATAACCAGCTTCGCCACGTCCCCGTAATGAGTTGACTATACCGCAGGAATGAAAAAATGTCAAGCCCTTTTGCGAAAAAAAAGCGCGCTGTTCCATGCGCACGCCGCGCCGCCTTCGTCTCCTCGTTTTTTGAATCCGCCATCCCGCCCCCTTGTTTTTCACGCCTCGTTATGCTATGTTCTTTCCATGAAAGTTGCCGTTATATTTGGCTCAGCGTCTGACAAACCGATCATGAAGGGCGCGGGCGACGTACTGCGGGAGTTTGGAGTGGCGTATTCCGCTCATATTCTTTCCGCGCACCGCGCGCCGGAGGCGCTCAGCGAGACCGTCAAAATGCTGGAAAAAGAAGGGGCCGATCTCATCATAGCGGGAGCCGGATTAGCCGCCGCGTTGCCGGGTGTGATTGCGAGTCAGACGACCCTGCCGGTCATCGGAGTTCCCATCGCGGTGGGCGGACTTGGCGGACTGGACGCCTTGTTCTCCATGGCGCAGATGCCCAAGCCCATACCGGTCGCTGTGGTAGGCGTGAATAACGCCGCGAACGCCGCGCATCTGGCGGTGGAGATTCTGGCGGTCAAGTCCCCTGAATTAAAAGAAAAGCTACTGTCATACAGAAAAAAGATGAAAGTCGATTTTGAAAATGAATATAAAGAGGCCACGTTATGAATATGGAAGCTATGAACATAGCGATGTTGAAACAGGGCGATCTGCTCTACGAAGGCAAAGCGAAACAGGTGTTTGCCATTGAAGGACGCGGTGATGTTGTGATTATCCACTACAAGGACGACGCGACCGCTTTTAACGGCGAAAAAAAAGGCCAAATCAAAGACAAGGGCGTCCTAAACAACAAGATAGCGTCCAGTCTTTTTGAGATGCTGGACAAAGCCGGCGTACCGACCCATTTCGTCGCCCAAAAAAACGAACGGGACATGGTATGCAAAAAGGTGAAAATCACGCCGCTGGAGGTGATTGTCCGCAATGTCGCGGCTGGCTCAATGGCGAAACGGCTCGGACTTGAGGAGGGCGCCGCGCTCAAAACAACCGTGTTCGAGCTTTCCTACAAAGACGACGCTTTAGGCGATCCGCTCATCAACGAGTATCACGCCGTTGCAATCGGCGCCTCCACATTTGAGGAGCTTGACGAAATAAAAAAGCTCTCATTTAAAGTGAACGACGCGCTTTCGGTGATCTTCCTTGAACGAGGCGTCAAGCTCATTGATTTCAAGCTGGAATTTGGCAGAACCGCAGACGGCGTGTTGGTTCTCGCGGATGAAATATCGCCGGACACATGCCGGCTCTGGGATAAGAAAACCAACGAAAAGCTCGACAAAGACCGCTTCCGCCGGGACTTGGGCGCCGTGAAAGAAGCATACGTAGAGATCTGGCATAGATTGACGAGACCATTATGATTGACGGCGAACTTGACAAGCCCCGCGAGGAATGCGGCGTATTCGCCGTTTTCAGCGCGGACGCGGAACGGGATGTTACGCCGCTTGTGTATTACGGGCTTTTTTCCCTGCAACACCGCGGACAGGAAAGCGTGGGCATTGCGGTTGCGAAGAACGGCGTCATTGAGTGCCGCAAGGGCATGGGGCTGGTCGGCGATGTATTCAAACCGGAGGCGTTGCGCAGTTTCCACGGGTCAGCCGCAGTGGGGCATGTGCGGTATTCCACAGCGGGCGCGAGCGCCATTGAAAACGCGCAGCCCTTTGTGAGCCGGTTTAAGCTGGGTTCCATTGCGGTGGCTCACAACGGAACCCTCACCAACGCCGATGTAGTGCGGGAATTGCTTGAAGATTCGGGAATTGGGTTTATATCGACCAGCGACAGCGAGGTGATTGTCAATCTTATCGCAAAAAACTACAAGAAGGGGCTTGAAAAAGCGCTGACCGATACGATTAAGTTTGTCAAAGGCTCGTATGCGCTCGCCGTGTTGACGAATGACGCGCTTGTCGGGGTGCGTGATCCGAATGGCATACGCCCCTTGTGCCTCGGCAAGATAGACAACGGTTGGATCCTGTCAAGCGAGTCCTGCGCCATTGACGCGGTGGGTGGTACGCTGGAGCGGGATATTGAGCCGGGCGAAATGATCATCATAAGCAAAGACAATGTGCTGTCGTTCAGCTTCAGTGAAAAAACGCCCCGCGCGGTCTGTTCCTTTGAGTACGTGTACTTCTCCCGCCCTGACAGTATCGTGGACGGAATTGATGTGTACGATTCGCGGGTGCGGGCGGGCGAGATTCTAGGACGAGAGGCGCCGGCGCCGGCTGATCTTGTTATCGGGGCGCCGGATTCCGGAATGCCTGCGGCCATCGGGTACGGCAGAGCTACCGGTACGCTGTTCGGTCTTGGCATTGTAAAGAGCAAGTATGTTGGCAGGACGTTTATCGCGCCGGATCCGGACAAGCGGGAGACGGCTGTTTCGGTCAAACACAACGTCATCCACAGCGAGATCAAGGACAAACGGATCGTACTGATCGACGATTCGATTGTGCGCGGCACAACGAGCAGGCGGCTTGTCTCCATTTTGAAACATGCGGGCGCTTCAGAAGTGCATATCCGTGTGAGTTCGCCACCCGTGCGTTTCCCCTGTTTCTTCGGCATTGACACGCCGCACCGCAACGACCTTATCAGCAACATGAACAGCGTAGAGAAACTCAAGGCTTCTTTGGGCGCCGACAGTCTCGCGTTTCTGTCCGTTGACGGCTTGCTTGAGTCAATAGGTGGAACGCCGGGTTATTGCGGCTATTGCTTGGGTTGCTTTACAGGCGAATACCCAATGCCCGCGCCCGGAGAGAATATCGCGGGCAGATGTTAGTGTCCGTGAGAAACAACATGACTAAACGATCATGTTGTTTTTGCGCGGCTCCTTAGCGATTTAGGCGAGGTTTTGACCGCCAGCGCTCTAGCGGACTATTGACATGCGTCTGCGAAAGGGATATACTTTCGTCCATATGTAGGTTTCAGGGCTTTCAAAAAAGCGTTAATGTTTGTTCACGCTATGAAGATATGATTACAAGGGGCGTTAAAAAGGAGGGACAGGCGCGCCGGAGTAGCGTGAACTTGCGCGAGAGGATTTGTTTTCTTTATATTAAGAAGTTAAAGAGAGATTAAAACACATAAGGTTATTATTCTTGATTGGTAGTACAATAGCAGATTACACACAAGTCAGGATACGCCTTCTTGTTTTTGTTCGCATTATAAAAACGCAACCGGCGGACTCATACAGCGATCCCTCCATTCTTGAATATTGAAATACCATCCAGAAAAGGGACAGGTTGTGTCAGATAACTCGATAGAGAATTTTTATAACTCAGAGAGAGAGCGATATTATGCCCTCGCAAATGCTATAGTCTTCATTGGCACGGTGGTGTATCTCGTAGTCCGTATGCTAGGCGCGATACAGATGGGGCGTATTTCTTACGCGTGGGCGATCGGAGTTAGCGGCGTTGTTTTGCTGGCGCATATCGTGATTATACAAAAACCTCTCAAAGAACTCCTGGACGCGGCGTTGTTTTGCCCTTTGCTCATGTATATAATCTACAATGTCGTCGCCATATTCAATCATGACAGCAAAGATTTTTTTACAGTCTACCTGGGAACCTGTTGCATCGCTACAGTCTACAATAACCGGCGGTGTCTAGGACAGTATCTGGCGATCACCAATATCATCAATCTCATCCTTGTCTATTTTCGTATACCGTTGCAAATTCCAAGCGGATACGCTTCCTATTCGGACATCCTTATTCACGAGGTGATTGTACTTCTCTCCTCGACTCTCCTCTATGTGATAATCCGGTTTGTTACACGCGAAGGGTCGGATGCGGTCAGGACGAGAGACACTTTTCTGACTTTAATGGATGTGTCGCCCAATATGATGGTCATCGTTGACGGGCTTAACTTTATCACCCATCTCAACAAAAATATAGCGCAATTCGCCCGCATTGAAGATCCCTTGATGGCGGTAGGACGTCCGGTGTTGGACCTTTTCCATGATATAAATGTGAAGCTGATGATAAGCGATATACTCACTTCAACGGGATCCGTCGAATCTATAAAAGAAATTGAAATAGAAGGGGAAGCGCGGTATTTTTTGATAGCGAGCAGCAAACTGGGGAACAATACGCCCGGACGCCTCATCTATCTTGATGACATTACCCAATTTGAACGCGCCCGGTCGGAAGCGGAACAGTCGTCCAAAGCGAAGAGTCGGTTTCTCGCCACCATGAGCCACGAAATCCGCACCCCCATGAACACCATTATTGGCATAAGCGATTTAATGCCTACAAAAAATCTGACATCCCTCCAAAAAGGATACTTTTCGGACATCAAAAAAATGTCAAAATCGCTTCTCGTCATCATTAATGATATTTTGGATTTCTCAAAAATTGAGTCGGGAAAAC
Source organism: Treponema sp. (assembly GCA_031254795.1). Lineage (GTDB taxonomy): Bacteria > Spirochaetota > Spirochaetia > Treponematales > Breznakiellaceae > JAIRKH01. Next base: position 4,138 of record JAIRTS010000108.1, on the reverse strand, counting down.
TTGATATTTTGCCCGTGCATTATAATGCGCGAGAGCTTTACGACAACACCGTCACCATGGGGGAATTTATCGCGCAAGGGAAGAGTCTTGAATTCAGGAGCGGCTTTGACAGTTCAATACCGGAAGCGCTTTATGGCGATGAAATTCGGGTAAAGCAAATTTTGACCAATATCATAAACAACGCGGTAAAATACACAAGAGAAGGATTTGTTTCTTTCACGGTCTCCCGGGGAAACCGGATGGCAACTGGCAGTGTCGCCGACGATGTCTGCGACGAGACCGAATACCTTATCATAGAAGTCGCGGATTCCGGCATCGGCATAAAAGAGCGGGATATTCCCAAACTCTTCGGCAGCTTCCAGCAATTTGATGTACAGAAGAACCGCGGCATTGCGGGAACAGGGTTGGGACTGTCGATCACCAAAAATCTGGTTTCCATGATGAACGGATACATTGATGTAACAAGCGTTTATAATTCCGGGTCCACCTTCACGGTGTACTTGCCCCTGGTCGCCGGCGACCCTAACAAGATCGAAAAGAGTGAAAATATGCCAATCATAATGGCGAAAGAGGGGGTGCAGGCGCTGGTCGTGGATGATATTCAGGCAAATCTGACGGTGGCGTTGGGTTTCCTTGACAGGCACGGCATTAACGCGGAGACCGCCAGTGGAGGCGTTGAAGCTATTGAGAAGGTGAAGGCGAGCGTTGAAAACGGACGCCCGTATGACATTATTTTTATGGATCATATGATGCCGGATTTGAATGGTACGGACGCGACAAAACAGATCCGTTCTCTTGCGGGTGGCAACGATTCGCCATATACGACTGTGCCAATCATAGCCTTTTCCGCCAACGCCGTACAAGGCGCGAAGGAACTCTTTCTCTCTTGCGGCATGAACGCGGTTGTCTCAAAACCCATAGAATTTGCGGCTTTGAACGCGGTGTTGCGACGATTTTTGCCAAAAGAAAAATATACCGTGATAGAGGCGGGGAATGACACCGCCGAAAAACAAAATCTTCTGGAAAAAACCCTCTGCGAAGACCTCGCGGAAATTGCGGGGCTTGATATAAGCAAGGGGCTTTCCTACGCCACGAATAATGTTGAAATATACTCATCCGTATTGAGACAGTTTTCAACCGGCATAGAAAAAGGGCTGGCGATTATCCGCGAAAGCCTTGCCGCGGAAAATTGGAGAGCCTACACCGTACAGGTTCACGCTTACAAGGGCGTCTGCGCCACCATCGGCGCGACGGAGTTTTCCGAATGGGGAAAAAGGCTGGAAATGGCTTCAAAAAGTGATGACAAGTCGCTTTGCCTGGAAGAAACGGAAGCGTTTTGTTCCGCCTTGGCTGGTTTTAACGCCACTCTTCGCCGCACTTCCCTTTTTGCGAAACCTAGCGAAACGGGTAAAACCGACATCACAGCCGCTGATATGGTGTTAAAGCTCGTTGAATTTGTGGAAGCCTGCGATACATGCAACGTATCGCGGGTCAAGTCCGCAATAAAAGAAATGGAGGCGCTGCGTCTCGCCGACGCGCCGCATGATTTTGATCCCGTCTTGTCTGGTATTTTTGACCTCGCCCGATCCATGGACTACGAAGCGGCGGCGGAAAAGACCCGAAAACTTTGCGCTCAATTGAAAAATAAATGTTAAAAAAGGTTGCTCCAAAGCTGAAATTTTGGAACAACGACCTTAGTTCAAGGAAAAAGCCGATGGACTTTCCCTATAAAAAAGGAGGTTTTTATGAAAAAAACTTTAATAATTGACGATCAGGTTGAGATCGTCAACCGGTCATTTGCATACGAATTTCCAGCGGGGGCGCTATACAACAGACGAAAGCGGACGGCGTGGGTATATGAACGAAAACGCGCGTAAGCATCTATTTATCATCAACCCTGTCTCATTTAGAGGCAAGGCGGAAATAGACGCCTTTATTGCCGAGGTACAAGAGTGTTTTGCCAGCGACATCGAGGCTGAGCGCCACATTCATGTCTCACAATTCCCCCGTGACGCAATACGGGTGGTTAGACGGTACATAATCCAGGCGGGACCGAAAACTCCAGTTCGGGTTTATGCGGTCGGGGGCGACGGCATCCTCTTTGATTGCCTCAATGGGCTTATCGGCCTCCCCAACGCTGAATTGGCGACGGTTCCCTATGGACATACCAACGATTTCATGCGCGCCTTTGGAGAAGGGCTTCGTGCTGTGTTCAGAAACATACCCCTGCAAGCCACGGCGCCGCTTGTCGCCACTGACATCCTCCACTGTGGCAGCAACTACGCGATGAACCTTTGTACTGTGGGAATAGAATCCGCCGCTCTTTTTAAGGCTGTCTATAGACAGCGCCAGATGCGGCGATGGCCATTTTTTCTAAAAAACAACGCCCATATATATAACTTCATGTATATTTGGGGCGGCGCTGTGGCGATGTTCAACAAAAAGACGCGCGATCAGGAACATACCGTCAGTATTGATGGGGAAGACGCAAGCGAAGCGTATATCAATATCAACATCGCCAACGGACCCTGTTGCGGAGGCGATAAAAGCGAGGTGGTTACCGCCGTCCCTGACGACGGCTTCATGGATATACTTCTGTTTAGAAAGGTGAAGGGAGCCTTTGATGGTTTAGTAAAGATTGTCCCTTATACTGCGGGACATTATGACCGTGTTCCCGCAGGTTATTTTGTCTTAAAACGGGGGAAGATCATTACGATCCGGTCTTCAAGACCCCTTATGATCAACATGGACGGGGAAGTGTTTTATGACACCAATCTTACGGTAGAACTCATTCCCGCCGCAGTGAATATTGTCGCGCCGAACAATCTGCCCTACCGACGGAGAAGCGCCGCCCCGGATGTATAACAATGAACGCCGAAAAGCAAGGCGGGGAGCCGCGCAGGCGCGGCTATGCTTCACTCAACCTTAAACTTGGAAACTTCCTGTAAAAGAGCGTCAATTTGATTCCGATTGGCAAGGCCATCTCCATAGCCGAATGGCCGTATGACAGGCATCCATATCGTCGCTCAATGCCCGCAGCGACCTTCCGGTCAAAAAGGTCCGGAGCCGCAGGCAGGCGCACGGACATGTGACATCCGGCACCCATTTCTCTCCGACCCCTTCCGCGTGGAACTGTCGGGACAGGATATTGGAACAGACCGGCGGGTCACGCCGGGAGTCGCCGGTTCGGAGGAGCTTCCTCCTCACCGGGCGTTTAAGCCGTGCCTCCGCGTCAAGGTGGACGCTTTCCTCCGGCCGACCCGTTCGCCGCAGCCTCGGCGCAACGTTTCCCTCGCCCGGGGGATCCCACGTCGGCGGCGACGCATCAGGACAATCTCCCGAATCAGCTCCGCCAACGCCGCGCCGGTTTCCTCCGCCTTCCTGACGCCCCGCACTTCGCCCGCCGGTGACAGCCGCCGTGACCGACCCCGAAAAGTCCGGCCGTCTCCCTGACCGCGCGCCGACGCCGGCTCTCCCCACGCGAAGATAATGCGGACTAAAATCCGACCGCTTTTTTTAGGATTTCGAGCAAGGCGGAGTTTCACACCGCGCTCCCGAGCACTTTGACTTCCTTCCTCAGTCGGGCCGCCGCCTCGGCCTTGAATTCCCGTGTGTACACACCACTGTCAACAAGTTAAGGACTAGACACTCTCCAGAAGCTGTGGCAAACCGGAAACGGGAGGGTGTCATGGGGGAAAAACTTGTTTTGAGACCGTTCGAAACCTGTTGGAAAAAGCGGGCTATGAAAGCCGCTCAAAAAAACGGAAACAGGATCTCAGCCGGGATCGAAAAATGCCGTTCAAGAAGCTGACGCGACTCACGCTCAGCGTGGCGAAGGAAAGCGCTCAAAACGTCCTTGAACGGTTCTTCCCGAAAATAAAAGAAGCGACTCACATGACGCGATGTTATGATAAAAACATGCGGTTGCCTGGTATACTGTAGGAGTTCGGTCGGACACATGTCCGCGAACAACCACCGGTTGTTCCCCTGCTGGGGCGGCGATGCCCCCGATGGAGCGATTAACAGCCGGTGGCCGCATACACCTCTTGGGGGCTGACCCCTGACCCGATCAACATCCCGGATAGACGTATGGCGGCGGTATGCCGCCGTTCGACCGAGCTATCAATCATTCTTTGAG
>JAIRTS010000106.1 GCA_031254795.1 Treponema sp. | reverse complement strand
GGCGGCACCTATACTAAAATAGCCTGGCGAGCGAGGATGGTGAAATTGGTAGACACGCCAGACTTAGGATCTGGAGCCGCTGGCATAGGGGTTCGAGTCCCCTTCCTCGCAATGGGTTCTGGCGCTTTGCCGTACGAGTGGCGTGAATCCTTCGATCCCGTTGCCGTGACTGTGGACGGAAAGAAAAAAAAACGATATATTGTTGATCAATGACATTTAATCAGGAAGAAGCCTTATACGATTTTCTCAAAAATGCTACAGAGCCGTTCTCCCTGGAAGAGGTTGCGGCGTACGTACATGACGCGGATGCAACGCGAAGCGGCCGGCTCGCGTTGCAGATAGCCGCGTTGATCAACGTAAAGCGTCTTGCCTTTCCCAAAGGGCCGAAAAAGTGGATATCCCGTAGAGGCTGTTTTGAGCAGGCTCGTTTTGTCATCAAGCCAAGCCGCACGGAAATAATGAATGGCATTCTGATACCCGGACACCGGTGCGTTCCATTTGCAAATCCTTTGCTCCGTCCGAAAGAATACTCTTTTTTCTGGAAGAAAAAACCTATTCACTGGATAGGCCTGGAAGGCGAGCCTGAAGAATTTTATCCATATTACACGATCTTCGGGGAAGAATACACGCCCCATTACATTGCCATTGAGAATGAGGATAATGAGTACGCCTATAGCGAAAGGGAAGAGCCTGCTGTTGTATCGATCACGGCGTTTGACATGAGCGGCATTTACCGCGAAACGGGTTTTGTTCCGGGAGATGGTTTTATCACAAAAACGCTTGATTGGAAAACAGGGGATTTCGCGCTTGAAAAAATTTCCAAAGACATGTGGAGTGAGGCCGATGTGTCGGATTGGCTTTTCACAGCGGAGGACGGCTTTAAAAAAGCGTTCAGAATGTTGGGGCCCGGAGTTTCCACCGAAGAGCAAATAGCGCACGCATATTTTTGGGGTGGAAAGCGTATGTGCGATATACCCGCTTATTCGCTTGAGGAATTTTTATATGAAAAGACGGATTGCATTGAGATTGTGCCGTATGGCATAGAAACGCGCTTCTGGTTTGCGGGCAAAGAAATTCCCGATTCCAAAAGCCTGCTGGACGGGCAGCGCATACCCGACAGGACGCTCATTGAGGATATTCTTTACTCAAAACAGATTCCCGTATCCGAATTTGTGGCGCAGGCGTATGTTCGGGACGCGCTGTACCGCCGTGAGACGTCGGTTGAAAGCGTGCTGTCGCGCCTCGTTCCCGGCAACATCGCCCAAACGTTGAACTCGCGGGAATGGAACATCCTCGCCGACTACATAGCGGAAGCGTTCGCCGATATTCAACCGGGCTACTCCTTGTTTACCGATAAAGCGGCGGGGCCGATACGGCAAAATCTGGTGGAACTGCATACTGCGGTCGTTGAATTCGCGGCGACGCTCCGCAAGGACTCGATGAATGAGGCGTACCTGCCGCAACAGGTGTTTATCATGCTTTCGCAAGTCCAGACGCATGCGGCGAATTTGCTTGATGAATTGAGCGAGGCGGAGGAGCCTTCGGAAATAGACATACTCGCTATGGACAACGCCTATCAGGGGATGCTCGACACGTATGACGAAATCCGCTCCATGATTAGCGATTCTTTATCGGCTTTTCGCAAAAGCAATATTTATCTGGTGAAAAACGACGGGAAACAGAAGGGCAGATTGTTGCAGATCGGCATAGGCGGTACGGATGTGTGGCGCAGGGTCGTCGCGCCGGAAACGTACACGCTTGGAGATATTCACCATGTTATTCAGAAACTTTTTTCATGGAAAGCCGATCTTCCGTACCGGTTTACCTGCGGCGCGCCTCCCTCAAAAGGGGAGCCTGGAGTGACTGTCATTAGGAATGACGTAACCATTCGGGAATTGAACGCGCAAAGGACGCTTGACGTGAACTACGAGTATGGCGAATTGTGGAATGTAAAGATCATCGTCCTCTCCCCGGAAGAAAGCGGGAAACAGGCGCTATGCGTGGCGGGAGAGAACGCCGCGCCGCCAGAAACGATCAACGGCCCCGTGCGTTTCAGAAAAGACATTTTTGCCCTCGAATCAGGAACCGCGGAAGAAAAACAAGCTGCGGGGGAAAAACTGGGCGCGGGTTTTGATCCTCATTTTTTTGATATTGACGAGTGCAACAGCGTGTTGGGAACTGCGCGTGAATAAACCGCCGCCCCGCTGTAATTTTTTGCGCGATAAGAAAGAACATGGCAAAACGGTCGAGTTGTTTCCGCGCGTGTACTTAGGAGAGATACGATGAACGACATATCGTTAGTTGATTTAATTCAGAGAGGCGGAACGTTGCGGGATATCGAAGGAAGTACGCCAAAAGAAGCCTTGTCCCGCATGATTCAACATATACACTTGCCCAATTCCCTCCCGGCGGACATCCTGTTGCAGGCTGTTCTGGAGCGGGAAACCCTTATGGCGACATCCATTGGGAGAGGAGTCGCCATTCCGCATCCCCGGAATCCGCTTTTAACAGAGGAGGACGAGCAATTTATCGCAATCGTCTTTCTGAAGCAGCCTGTGGAATGGCAGGCTTTGGACGGCATTCCAGTGCAAAATGTGATTTTGCTTGTTTCTTCCTCGGCGCGCGCCCACCTCCATTCGCTCTCCGGCGTCCATTTCCTCTGTCAAGAAGAGGCGTTTCGCTCATTGCTTGCGAAAAAAGCGTCTAAAGAGGAGATTATCAAGACAGTCGGCTTTATCGAACAAGGGTGGAGAGAAAAGGCCGCGCCCAAAACAGCGTCTTAATTCACCGCTTCCCTATGTCCCCGCGTTAGATGATTCACAGGAATGACGTGATTCATTAAGGCGCTCCTTTGCTAACAATGACAGTCCATGTACCGTTTATAGCCGGGTTTACCAATGACGGCTGGCATGGCGGAATATGGCTATCCTCAAAAACAAGATGCCGCTATATCGGTAGAAATATGGTTGCGGAACGCAGTATCGACAGATGTCCGAAAGAAGCCGACGCGCGGGCCGAAAGCGGTTGCCGGGAGACGGTGTCATCGGATGTTAAAAACGGCAATACGGACTGTTTCTTTACCTTCACAGCCGCTAAAACAGGGGGACATTTCTATTGCGTCTTGATAAAAATTTGTTAATCATATTGACAAGCCGGGAAAGAGTGTTAAAGTAATTAGTAGAGGTTATTCCAAAACCCGGTTGGTTTTGAAACAACCTCTATGATATTATTTTATCAAAGGAGAATTTTGTTATGGAAAAAAAACATTTCCGCAAACAAACGGCAAAAGAATTGGCGGCGACATTTCAGCATGCAACAGGCCTGTGTCCTCCCGGAAAGGACAACACGTATACGTGCGACGAGAAAACTCCGATTCGTCCCGTCGCAGAATACGAGCCAATGGGCGGCGTGTTGGTGGCGTATATTGGCACTGAAGCGCCCGACGCCAAGCACAAGCAGTTGCCGCCGTCGGGCAAGAGAATTTTTGGCGTGCCTAATGAATTGATTGTGCGTATGCAGCAACTCGGTTCGAAAGACGGAAAAATTCGGGCGGAGAAGGAACCGGTGCATATATTTGTTTTGTGCGACGACGAAGACGAGAAACCGAACATTGTCGCAAGCCTGCAAAAAACAGCGGACAAAGAACACTTGCATTTCAAGCCGGAATTGGTACATTTGATCCCGTGGGATCCAGACACCTATTGGACAAGAGATTACTGCCCGTGGTGGGTGAGATATACGGAGCCCGACGATGAGGGAGAAGCTGTATACGCAATTTCAAAACACATCTACACATCTCTCGGCGGCGGTTCCGTAGGCCTGATTGAGGGCGCCGAAGAAGTCAGCCCTCGTCAAGGTTCGGGCATATTTCGCTGCAACGATGATTATGGCGCGGTCAAAATTTCAGATTTTCTGAACGCTCCCATTCGCAAACATAACAATGCGGCTTGGGGAACGAACTCCGACGAGAAACTCCCCCAGATAAAAACGCATCGCTGGTTCTTCAGCGGGCTTTTAAATGTTGGCGGCAACTACATGGTTACAAGCAAGGGTGTGATAGCGTCATCATATCTCGTAGCCACACAAAATGAACTCCCGACGGACAAAGACCCGGAGAAGCCGAATGAAACGGATCTAAAAGATCGCATGGAGTACATTATGGAGCAAGCAAACCGCTTTCTCGGCGCGAATACTTACCATGTGTTCACCGACCCTACGGGCACCTATATCGGGCATATAGACTGTTGGGGAAAATTTCTTGCGGACGACAAAGTGATAATCGGAGAATCGCCTGACGAAAAGATTAACGAAGGTCTTAACAGAATTGCGGCCTATTTTAAGGTCAAGGGATTCAACGTAACACGTGTTTTTGCTCCGAATATTTACGTTGCGAACGAAAGCGGTGAACCGGCAACCACGGCGCCGTATACAAACAGCCTGATTTTGAATCACCATGTTTATGTGCCGATTTGCGGTGACAAGAAGTGTGACAAAGACGCGGTGGACGCATATCAAACCGCGCTGGGCCGTGACTATGTAATCGAGGGCATCATAGGCAAGCCGGAAACGCCGTGGTTAGGCACCGACGCTTTGCATTGTCGCACCAACGCCATACCGCGAACGATTGTAGACAGATGGCTCAGCAGTCAAAAGTCTGTTGCGTTTGGTAAAAAATAAGTTTTCAAAAACCATAAGAAGGAAGGGGACCTTTATGATTGAAAGACACGAAACATTGAAGGCGGCGGGCTGGCTCCCGCAAAGCCGAAAGAAGCACGTAGAATGGGTAAACAAGCTCATAACCAGCGTTGAGAGTACAAAGCCCATGTTGGCGGGCGCCGGCAAAACCGGAGCTTACCGGCATGAAGAGGTTAAAGAATTCTCTGATCTGATTGAAGGAGATCCTGTCATTCGTCTTCTTGCGGAGCAGATGATTCAGCAAGCGTTTGCTTATGATGAAAAAGACCCGTACGGAAAACCCGAAATTACCAGTTACAGACAGATGCTGCTGCTTATTGATAAGCTAATAGATACGGCTCCCGAATATATGCCTCCCGATAAGGAAGGCAGGGGTTTGATAGGTTTCCCTATCAACGCGGTGCTAGACTGGTGCATGGGTACGCAGGCGGGATACATGTTTTTTCTTGAAGAAAGGGTGAATAAATGCCTTGAAAAGATACTTACAAGATGGTGCAACTTTCTCTGCTCGGAGAAATCCGTGTATGTATTGAACGACAAAGAGAATGGGTGGTTCTGTAAATCCGCGTTGGATGAATTGAAGATGGGGGAGTACATTTGCGATCCAGATGTTCAACATTTCGGATTTAAGTCATGGAATGACTTCTTTACGAGAAAATTCAAACCGGGCGAGCGTCCCGTAGCATGTCCCGACGATCCCTATGTAATCGTAAGCGCGTGTGAATCCGCTCCGTACAGAATCAGC
>JAIRTS010000008.1 GCA_031254795.1 Treponema sp. | reverse complement strand
CCTCCGACGCTCCGTAGCTCTGTAAGACCGCCCTAAATGCCTCAAAACACTCCTGAAGACACTCGCGCCCGCACAGGTACAGTCCGGGAATCTCCCCGGCCGCGTCATCCTGAAACCCGCGCGAAACAGCGTATTGAACGCCGATCCCAAACCAGTCAAAAGGCGTGGCGTCGGTTTAAACCAGTTCCCCGAACCTCGCCCCGCGTTTCCGCGTCGCCCGCCTTTCACCGCCCTCCGGCGTGTTTTCGGGTGCCCGACACCGGCCCCTTTAAAAATACAGGACAGGCCGGTATAGCTGATTCTCATCCCCCCGTACTCCTCCGGCAGTTCCTTGAAGCGGGTGAAGTTGGCTTTTTGGCGCTTGTCACTTTTTTTCAAGCCGACAATCTTTTTCCGGATGACCTCATTCGCGACGTTGGCCGGGCGCCGTCCGGCCAACGTTGCGAATGATGGCCGCGTCGCCGCGCTCTCGCGTCGCCTTCTTCGGGGATTTCTTCCGTCGCGTACTCACGCCCACTCTCCCGGCCACCTGTTTTACCGTATAGGCCCCGTCTATCGCGCCTCTAATAACCGCCAGCCGGACCAGTTCCTTTACGCTCATCGTATATTTCATCCTCCTGTCTTATCCGAAAGGATGAGCTTTTCCCTCGTTACTCCAGGAGGTGAACTTATCACTTATTAACGACAATAAGGCCGCATGGGACTTGACAAAATTATGGCTATATGATATACAAGACGACATGCGGCTGTCGTATACCGGTATTACCCGAGCTTCCCAAGCTCGTGAAGGGGGTTCGACTCCCCTCAGCCGCTTGCATATAATTGCTTATAATGTATAGAGCTATATTTCTTTGTACACCCTCTGACTATTAAACGGTATGGCAATCGTGCGTTTATCTTTTGTGCATGATAGGAGTTTGCTATGCCAAGAACCTCCGGACCTTATACCATCGTAAAGCGCAAAGGCACAAAAAAGTTTTTTTGACGCTCAATCCGTCCCGCGGCTCGCCCGCTTCCGTTCTTTTGGAATGGAGGCGTAAAAGTTTCGAAAACTTCCCCGACTGCCTCGCCGAATACAGGATGCCGAAAACAAAGGGCGCGGCCGAGACCGGAGCCATGCTTCTCATCCGACATGTCAAACGCAATCTTGAGGCGGGCGTGATGGCCTCTACGGACGCCGCCACCGTAGGGAAGCGGCTTGAAAAGCTCACCGAAGCGGACGGCGACCCCGCGCGGCGCGGCTTATAGGAGAGGGCTTTCCGTATTCGCCCGGCACGATGGATTTATACCGGCGGATTTACCACGGCTATCTTGAGCGCGATCCGCTGACGAGCCGTCACGTGGTGGACGTGGAGAAGCGCGGCGCGTTGGAGTGCGTGGGCCGCGTCGGGATCGGCGGGAAAAGCGGGGCGCGGGGTGGCGGGGGGATCGCCGGAACCAGAATATACGAAATCGTCGTCAAGTTTTTGCGCGTGGCGTTCAAGGAGTATGGAAGGGCGCGCGCGGGGTGGCGGGATCCGTTTTCGGACATAGACCCGCCCAAGACGCGGGAGAGACAGGCAAGAGACTCGCTTTCAAAACGCGAGGTTTCCCGCCTGTTCGAGAGGGGCGCGATTGACGATCCGCTTGAGCGGGGGATATGCGGGGACATGCCCCCCCCCCCCCCCGCGGGCTTGAGGCGGAGCGAGATATTCGCGCTCACGCCGGAAGACCTTGACTGGGACGCGCCGCTCGTCAAAGTGAGGCGGGCGCGGAAAACATAACGTCGAAAGATCGGAAGTTGGGCGAGCTGAAATGGCGCAAGGGGCGGCGCGCGATTTGTGGGCGGCGAATGGGAGGCATGAATTTGTCTTTCGCAAAAAGGCCGAAAGCCTTTCTGGAGCGACGTTTGTCAGGCTCAGACTGCCGGCGTGGCTCGAAAGAGTCGGCGTAAACACGGAGGGGAGGAACATAACGCCTTGTTCCGCGCGCCATTCATTGGCGTCTACGTTGGAGGCCGGAGGGGTTCCGTTGCGGTACATCTAGGAATTGCCGGGGCATTCCGATCTGAAGACAACCAAGGCGTATCTGCATATGGTCGACGTGAGCGCCGGCGATATAAGCGGCAAAATTACGGACAAGGACTGTTAGGATTGGAAACGGCGCAAGGGGGCGGAGCTGGTGTCCTCGCCATATCGGGCGTTGCAGACGGCGATTCTGACGCACTCTTTCGCGCTTGCGTGAGTGAGAGTCCGCCCCAACAACGCCAGCAGGGCGCGGGCGGCTCTCAAAAAAGACACCGCCTGTGTAAAGCCCTTTCTTCACGTCGACATCTTTGTTCCTTTAAAAAATATGTCTACAACGACAACCAAATTCTTATTAGGGAAAACAACATATTTCGTAATTATCTCGGATTTGGAAAACGGCGTGGTTTCGCAATAGCTCACCGCCCTTATCAATTTGCTATAATATTCTACATCTCTTCCATCTTTTAGCTTACGGCGCTCCGCCTCAGCCATCATGGGATTCGCTTTTATGGCGTCTTCAAGTTTGTCTACATATTTCACAAGACTGAGCTTCCGCGCAAGCTCGAATTTTTTCTTCTCACTCGCCGTCTTCTCAGAACTTGTTTAATATCTTTTTAGCAATAGCGAGATAAAGGCAAGAACGGTCATTTGTAACGAGGTATGGATATTACGCTCACAGTTTTTCCAAAGGCGGCGGAATTTTTCCAGCCACGCAAAGGTTCGCTCGACTGCCCGACGCTTGGGTAATACCACAAACGTATGCAGCTCATTGCGTTTAGCCGCTTCCACTTCCGCCCCGACAAGCGCCTTCGCCACGCCAGCGAAGTTTTCACCGCGGTAACCGCCGTCGCGCGGGACTTTCCCGGCTTTTGACAGGCCGGGGGCGCGTCTGCGCGGCGTTTCAACTGCGCCATCCCGGTCAGTCACGTCCGCTGTCGCAATCCGCGCCGCATGAGGCGAACCGCTGGTGTCAACGCCGATGCGCGCCTTTATGCCAGAAGTTTTTTCCCGCGCCACACCCCTTTTCGCAGGCGGCGCCGGTGTTTCTCACGGGGAAAATCGTGCGGCGGCCCGCGCCATGTACATCCTTCTTTGAGGACATGGAGAATCGCGCAAAAAAATGTCATGCGAGTCATATTCGCGAGGACGCGCCACCTTCAGGGTTGGCCTTAGCGGATATTCTATCAACGAAAACCGCCCTCGCGTGATGTCGCATGGATAAGCCGCCCTCATCCTGTTTTCCCTCCCTGTTGTCCTCTCTAATTATGCAGTCGGTTTGGAATTTTGTAAAGATATTGAACAGGCTCCCGGTGCTTTTGGGGCGCTCGTTTCCCTTCCCGGCATTCCAAAATCGTGTTTCCAAGAGAATAGCTCAGAATGGTCTTGATAAACTCATCTACCAAGCAATATAGTGTGATTACCATTGTTTCGTTCATTTCGCCGTCTCCTTTGAGTCGTGTGTGATGGCTTAACGCTATCAGGAGGCAGGCGTTCTTTCTACTCCATCTTAAAAAACTCGAAATTCCGCCTGTTAATTGTTTAAACAGGCGGATGTCCAAAACAAGGACGATGCGGGCTGTAAACCAGTCGGAAACCGCCTGCCTGTATATGAACCCGTTTCGGTACGATTTTGAGCGCGGTTATTCTGTGCGTATCTATTTTTTTTACCCTCTTTATCGCGCTTTGTAGATCTCCGCCCATTGGCGCGGATGTGGAGACCAGCGGGAAATCTGCGGCGACCAATTGTGCTTTTGAGTTGCAGATGGTATACTAACCACACATGATCGATCT
>JAIRTS010000035.1 GCA_031254795.1 Treponema sp. | reverse complement strand
AATATAAGATTTCGCGTGAAACCAAAGCGCTCAAACAACACGTTCATTCCTGTTCGCGTCCTCCGCTGGCACGGCTCATGGTTTCGTGTTATGGAATTTTCTCCTTAAATATGGTATTGTACATAATTGACGTGAGCAAGGATCAAGCGGCCTCAAAAAATAGTCATATTATAACCTATCTCAATATTTTTCTCTTTGTCGCGTTGATGGCCAGCGCCGTGGCGCTGTTCAAGCCAGCGGAAGCGCGCCTGCATGCGACGCTCGCCGGATTCAGGAATGACGTTATCGGCATGGCGGAACAGACGCTTAACAGAAAAATATCCTACGGTTCCATGAAAACGACGCTTTTCAACCTGCTTGATATAAGAAATATAACAATAGGCGCAAGAAGCGCGGCGGTGGAAGACGAATGGAAAGGCGCACTTTCCGGCGGCGGGGAATCACAGGCGTTGCTTTCAATTTCCCGCATACGGGTTTCATGGTCGCTCATGGACATTCTCACCCTGCTGACGCAAAACAAAGCGGCTTCCATCAGCAAATCCGTTCATGGCGTACGAATCGACAAGCCGGTCATCAATATTGATCTTGAAAAAGACGCGGATATTGTCAAACTGCTCGCGGGGCAAGAGATATTTCAGCCCGCGCTGAAAGACATGCTCAACGAGAATATGGCACTGCTGATCAACGACGGGACGGTCCGCGTGACGTTGAGCGCCCGCCGGTCAGGAAATGGCGCGGAAGAAGCATCCGGCTCGGAAGCCGGCTCTTTTACCCTTGACGCATCCGGTTTGTATATTGACGCCCGGATAAAAAACAATCGGCTTTTCTTCAACGGAACCTGCGAAGCGGCGGCGGCGGCGTCAAAGATAGACGAACTGCTCAACCGCCCCCTGCCCGTTTCCATGTCGCTGGATATTAGCGGGTCAAGCAGCCTCGACTTCACAGACATTGACGCGGGACTTACCCTCGCTTCTTTTTCAAGCCCGCTTTTTGACGCCGCGCCATTGCGCTTCAACCTGAGACGCGATCACGCGACGCTGAAGCTCGCGAGCGCGAGCGGGCGTTTTTCCTTTGACGTATCGCTTGAAAACGATCTCGCCGCCGGCAGCGTCTCAGCGACCGCGATCGCCGAAAATTTTTCGCCGCAAAGCCTCGTGTTTCTCAATGGAGAGCTTCAGCCCTATCAGAAATGGCTTGATATGACGCTATCGGGATCGGTTTCTTTCATGATGGAGAATGATGGAACAGTTCGGTATACCGGGCGTCTTTCCGGCGGCCTACCGGGTTATTTGCCGACGGGACGCGCTTCTTTTACCATTGACGGATCCGGAGACAACGATTCTATATGGTTGAACACCCTGTCGGCGCAGACCGAGTGGGGATCGTTCGGATTTGGCGGGAAGATCGACTTTTCGCCGTTCGCCCCAAATGGAACGCTCACCGTGTCCGGACTCACCCTTTCCAAAACAGCGGACGTATATACGCGGCTGAATGTCGCAACGCGGGGCAGAACGGTCCGGCTTTCGGGATCTTCCATTGAATTTGGGAGCGTTTCGCTCATATCCCCCGCCGCATCAATTTATATGGGGGACAAAGGTTTGCAATGGTCGTTATCCGCGGATACGTTGACGAACAGGAACAGACCGAAATCCGCATGGAAGGAGGATGGCGCGGAGGGCGCCGCCAGCGCTTACCGGGATGAAGAAATTCCCCGAAAACGCGTCTTTGTGGAGGGCGCCTACGATTACAGCCCGCAGAACCTAGACGCGATTCTCACGATCAACGGCGCGACCGTAGCCGACATTGTGGAAATAGCCAGCCCCTTTGTCGTGTCGCCGGATTTGCCCGATCCGGTGGCGAGCATTGCGCATGAACTGCAACTTACGACAGAACTTTTCATTACAACGGATTTCACTCATTTTCTGTACAATGCGCCGGAAGTAAACCTGCGCTACCGGAATGTTCAGGCGCGTCTCTCGCTTGCGGGTACGGAGCGGAGCATTGAGATGAACGAGGGGCATGTGGACTGGGGATCCGGATCGCTGGACGGACTGCTTTACGCTGATTTTATGAACACGAACAACATTTCATTTGGAGCGACGGTTTCCTATAAAAACACCAGCTACAGCGTTGAAGGCGCGGTTCGTGACGGAAATACGATACACGTCCAGGGGTCTTACGGGCTTCGCGCGTCCATCGCATTGAATGGAGGCGCGTTCGCCGGTTCCATTGAGGCGGACGATGTTCCGATTCCGGTGGGAGACGCGATCTCGTATGTCAGCGCCAACTCCTCATTCCATTTTGACTCGTTTGATTCATGGACGATGAATATCCTGTCTTTGAATTTATCGAATATCGCCACGCCCGCTTCGCCTTCTTCAACAATGCGCTTGACTGGAAGCGCGGATCAGGATCACGCGGATCTGCCCATGATTTTTTTTGACGACGGCTCGGCGTTAACGGGAAAAGCTTCTCTGTTGTGGGAGCGGGATTTTTCCGATATTTCCGGCGTCATCGCCTTTCAAAATGAAAAGGGCGACGAACAGTACTACGTGGAGCTTTCGTGCGAGAATATCTTGGGAAAAGGCGAGGAAAAACCCAGATACGCGGTTTGGCTTACCGGAAACGGGATGCGGCTCGCCCATTTTCTTGAACAGAACTACAGAGCGGTGGTATCGGGGAGCGCGTCCATAGATTGGGAGTCCATTAATGCGTTCTCCGCAAATGTTACGATTGATTCGCTTGACGCGGTGGTTTCCGAGTCTGCGCTCCACCTCAACGGGACGATTGCGGCGGACAATGAGAAAGTCTCTCTGAGCGGCATACAGATGCGGTACGGCGGATTGCGGGGCGACATTCCCTCGCTTGCCGTGGATTTGGAAAGCGTCCGCCTGCCGCGTATGCTGATTGATGGAAATTTTGCTGAGAAAATCTTCACTTTGGACTGTGGCATAGAAGCGGAATACGGGCGGATCGTTTCATGGCTTGACATTCCGCACATTATGGATGCGTTCAGCGGAAAGCTCTTTGTCGATAACGTCCGCTTGGATGTTTTGCAATCAACCGAGCCTTTTGAATTTGACTTTTCCCATAAAGAAGGGCTTATTTCTCTTTTCGGGGGGCCATCAGGCATGCTTCGCTTCCAAATCTCCGATGGGGGCGATTTTTTTGCGGATATTGCGGCGCCATCGCCGGTTCGGGGGACTATCACCGGCGCCATCGCCAATGGCGAAATCGACGCTTTCACACCTGATCTGTACGTTGATCTTACGGCTTTGTGGCGGCTCCTGCCCCCTCAAAAAGATATTGTCGTAGCAGGCGGTTTTGTAACGGCTTCCATCGAGATACGCGGCCCGCTTGCGGCGCCGGAATTCTTTGGGCAGGCGATAGGTGAGAGCGTGGCGTTGCAGGTTCCTCCGTATTTGAAACATCCCATTCGTCCGGTTCCCATAACCGTAGATCTCACCGGCGCCGAGATGACGTTCGGCCCTATACCCGCGTCCGTAGGTCACGGGGCGGGCGTGGTTTCCGGGTGGTTTCGTTTTGACCGGTGGATACCCAACGCATTTATTCTGGACATCGCGGCTCCCGCTTCCACCCCGATTCCATTTGCCTTTGATATTATGGGCATTGTCGCGTATGGCGACGCCACTGGTACGTTGCGCCTTGCGTTGGAAGACAACGAGTTCAAAACCAGCGGCGATCTTACCGCGCAGGATACGGTTGTAACCCTCAATTTTGAAGAGCTTGAGAATCAGCCGGTGAGGGAGGTTTTGGACAACCCCTCATTTGTCACGGATATTGTCGTGCGCAGCGGAAGAAAACTCGAATTTTTGTGGCCCACCGCTGAGTTTCCCATCATACAGGCCAGCGCCGATTTGGGGGCTTCGCTCAAGATTGAAAACGACACGTCCACCGGCAGCCTTCTGTTGCTAGGCGACATCCCCCTTCGCGCCGGCGAAGTGTTCTACTTTGAACGGAGTTTTTATCTGCAGGAAGGGATTCTGTCCTTTAATGAAAACGAGATACGCTTTGATCCGTATATTTCGGCGCGCGCGGAAGTCAGAGATCGCGTCGACAATGGTCCAGTCATCATTTCGCTCATCATTGACAACTCGCCGTTAAGCTCTTTTACCACGCGGCTTGAGTCAAATCCGGCTCTTTCACAAGTAGAAATTTTTTCTCTTTTAGGGCAAAATATGACAGGCGCGTCTTCGGGGGATTCAACCAGCGCGATGCAGAATCTCTTCCTGTCATCAAGCGCGGATATACTCTCGCAATTCTGGCTTATACGGAACGCGGAGCGCCGGATACGGGATTGGCTGCATTTGGATATGTTTTCATTTCGCGCGCCGATAGCCCAAAACCTTTTGTCCATGGCGTTTCTTGATCGGAATCAGGGAGCGGATGCGAGCCAAGGCAATTCAACTCAGAGAAGTAACGGAGTTGGTAACTATTTTGACAACACAACTGTTTTTTTAGGTAAGTATGTCAACTCAAATATGTTTGTACAGGGAATGCTTTCGTTGCGGGATGAGATCGGCCGGAATATTGAGGGAGTTACGTTTGCGTTTGACTTGGGCGTAGAGTTGAAAACTCCTTTGTTCAACATACGGTGGAATTTTGTTCCTACGCTTGATCAGACGATGCTGAACCCAAGACGTTTATTCGTAGATGATATGTCTTTTACTTTGACTTGGAGGAAATCTTTTTGAATTTTTTTTACTGTAAGACTCTTTTTTCAATTTTTCCAGAATTCGCCCCCCTATGGAGGCGTTTGAAAAAGCCTCTCTTGCGCTTTTATTTGATGTTTGCGGTCGCTTCTTTTTGTTGGTCCCAAAGCGCGGAGTGGTACCAGAACAAACCCATTAAAGACGTTGTTTTTGTCGGGTTGCGCAATATCTCCGCCGCTGATCTTGACGGCATAACCGGATATTATAAAAACAAGCCCTTCACCGATGAACTCTACTACGAGCTGCTCGGAAATTTGTACGCTTCCGAAATGTTTGATGAAATCAACCCTGATTTTATTCCCTACGATAACGAGGGAAGCTCGGTGCGCGTCCAATTTACCGTAATTGAGCGTCCGACCATCAGCAGAATAGAATTCGCGGGAAACAGCAAGGTGCGGCGGGGCGATTTAACGGCGGCGATTTCTCTTAAAACGCATGACGTGGCAAATCAGACGAAAATAAAAGCCGCGGAGCAGGCCATTCTCGACACGTATATCGCAAAGGGATTTCCCAACATCAGAGTGCGCTCTCAAGTCAAGGAGGATAAAAACAACATGGTGATCGTTACGTTCACCATCATTGAAGGCGAAAAAATAAGCATTGTGGCACTCTCCTTTGAAGGCAACAAGCAATTTCCCTCCAAGACATTGCAAAGCCAACTCGTATCCAAAGTCAAGGGGCTGCTGAATGACGGAGCGTTCTCCGAGGCGAAGTTGCTCCAGGATCAAATGGCAATCATAAAATACTATAGAGATCGCGGTTACATTGGGGTGAAAGTCACTCCCACGCCCTACAGAGAGACGGACGAAAAGGGCGATGTGAATATGACCATCACATTTTCTATTGAGGAAGGGGAGATATACCGTTTTGGCGGCGTCACCTTTGAAGGCAACGTCATCTTTTCCTCCGAAGAACTGTCCAAGCTGGTGCGTTCAAAACGGGATGAGATCGTCAACGGAACACGCCTTGACGCAGACCTTGAGCGGATACGGGATAAATATTACGAGAACGGGTACATTTTCACCAATATAGATGTACAAGAAGGAAGGGAAAACGGTTATTTCTCGTATCATATCGTTATTTCAGAGCGCGGACGCGCCCACATAGAGCGGATACGGATTCAGGGGAACGAAAAAACCAAGGACAACGTGATCCTGCGCGAAATACCCATGGAAAGCGGCGATGTGTTTTCCAGGACGAAATTTATGGAAGCCCTGCAAAACTTGTACAGCCTCCAGTTTTTCTCAAATGTAGCGCCTGATATGCAACAGGGCAGCAACGAGAACCTTATGGAACTGATCTTCACGGTGGAAGAGCAATCCACCTCAAGCGTACAATTCGGGCTTACGTTTTCCGGCACGTCGGACCCCAAGACGTTCCCCATTTCCGGTATGCTCAGTTTGAGCGACAGAAATATGTTTGGAAACGGAAACAGCGTCGGCCTTGACATCAACTTTGCCACCGACGTCCAAAGCTTGGCGCTGAACTACACCCAGAATTACCTTTTCAATCTGCCCTTGTCATTAGGCTTTGACATCACTGTGTCCCACGCGCTGCGGCGAGCGCCCATCGACAGTCTTGCGCCGTACTTCAACGGCAATGAAGATTTCGCGTATCCTGATGGATTTGATTCCTATGCCGCTTACTATAACGCGGGCAAAATTCCGCCTGACGAATACCTTATGGATTACGATCAATGGCGGTTTTCAATGGGCGTTTCCACCGGCTACCGCTGGCCCATCGTATTGGGAAACTTCGCGCTGGGGCGTTTTGGGCTGGGTGGCGGCGTACGCGTAGGTTTCATATACAACAGTTATGACGCTGAAAAGTACCGTCCCTTTGATCCCACGATACGGGATAGAAACAAAACGTTGACTCCTTCAAATTCCATCTGGGGAGCCATATCTCTGGACAAGCGAGACATTTTCTATGATCCTACGAAGGGTTTCTATCTGATCGAGCGGCTTGGTTATTACGGCATTTTGCCCGTGGAACCTGAGCATTACATAAAATCGGATACAAAGGCGGAGATATTTTTCACCCCGATTGACATTCCGGTTGGCAAAAGCTGGTCGTTTAGAACCACGTTCGCCCTTCATTCGGGGCTTTCATTTATCTTCCCGGATTTTACGAACCCCAAACCTTTGGTTGAGAACGTAAACAAACTCGCCATTGACGGCATGTTCAACGCGCGAGGCTGGAGCAATGAGTATGCGAATAAAGGCTTCGCCATGTGGGAGAACTGGGCGGAATTGCGTATCCCCGTCATCCCGCAGGTGCTGGCGTGGGATTTCTTCTTCGACGCCGCCGCGGTGCGCCCGGATTGGCAGACATTCTGGGCCGGCGGAAAGGATCTGCTTGAAAGCATGCGCTTCAGCTTCGGCGGCGGGTTCCGCTTCACCATACCACAGTTTCCCCTGCGCTTGCTGTTTGCCAAGCGTTTCAGCGTTGACCGCGACGGATCGGTCAAGTGGGTGGGAAAACCGCAAGATTTTCCGGATGTGGTGCTTTCATTCGCGCTGTCGATGTATTGATTTTTATCAAACGTTGAGAAAAGCGAGCCAATGTCTGGAAATTATGTAACTATAAAAAAAGCGGGTTGCTCAGGCTAATCCGCTTTTTTGGAAATTTTTCCAAAACGCGATTTGCGGACGGCGCCTCGCCGGGCGATCATGCTTTGGGAAAAAAAATCAGAAGAAAAGAGGTGCGTACATGAAAAAATGGCTGGCGTTCTTTTTGCTTTTCGCCGCAGTGCTGACGCAGGCGGGAGCGCAACAGCTCACCCGTTTTGCCGTAGTCGATCTGGAGAAGGTGACCACGGCATTTTTTAGAGATTCCAAGGCGTATCGGGATTATGAAGATCAAAAGAGCAGGATTCAACGGGATTTGGACCAAAAAGCTAAAGCTTTTACGGCTTTGAGACAGTCGTTGTACGAAGCGCAGAACAGAGGGGATACGGAAGAGGCGTTGCGTCTGAGAAACGAAGTTCTGAGACAGCAGGAGTATCTGCAAGAATACGAGCGGACGGTTCGCGCTGAGCTTGAGTATCAGAGAATCCAGCTTACGCAATCCGACGCCTTTTGGCAACAGGTGAACAACGAAATCCGTTACATCGCGGAAAGCGAGGGTTACACCATGGTGCTTGATATTAAAACGCAGGGGATAATCTGGTATAGCGCGTCGGTGGATATCACGCAGAAACTTATTGAAAATCTGCGCTCAAAACGGTAGCGGGCGACTCAGATCAGAGTCTCCTTATAAAGAAACAGGCGAGAAAAAATGAAAAACGCTCAAACGCCTATGCTCGATCAATACCGCAGGATCAAGCGGGAACAGAAAGGCGCGGTTTTATTCTTTCGGCTGGGGGACTTTTACGAGATGTTCGCCGACGACGCGGTGGAAATCTCCGGCTTGCTCAACCTCACGCTTACGAGCAGAAACAATATCCCCATGTGCGGCGTTCCGCACCACGCGGCGCGTTCCTACATCGCCCGTCTCTTAAAGCTGGGGAAAAAAGTGGCTGTTTGCGAACAGATCACCGAGCCGGGCAAGGGTCTCATTGAGCGTAAGGTGGTGGAGGTGGTTACACCGGGCGTCATCATTGACGAAGATTTCCTTGACAAGGGGTCTTCCAACTACCTTGCGTGCCTGTGCCGCAAAAACGGCGTGGACGGCGTGTTTTCTTTCGCCTACATTGACATTTCCGCAGGGGACTTTTACGCCACTTCTTTTGATTGCAGGGACGCCGCGCACAAAATACGACAGGAGCTTGAGCGCCTGCAAATGCGGGAAATCATCGTCCAGGAATCGCTGCTCCATGACAACGCCATCGCCGCTGTCTTTGAAGAGCGGAGCGGCGTGGTGATTAATCGCTGGGGAGACTGGCTCTTTGACCGGGAGCGAAGCGTCAAGCGGCTCAAGCGGCAGTTCGGCTCTTTGAAAAGCTTCGGACTTGACGAAGATTCGCCTGAGATGTTGTCTGCGGGAGCGTTGCTTGACTACCTTGATGAAACTGCGGGCGGCGGCGCGCCTGGGGGCGTCATTCCTCACATCGCATCCCTCCGCCTCTACAGCGACAGTGAATTCGTGTGTATAGACGAGTCGAGTCAGCGCAATCTGGAGCTTATCAAAAACCTGCAAGACGGAGACATCCGGTTCTCGCTGTTGGCGACGCTTGACGAAACCCGTACCGCGATGGGACGCCGCCTGTTGAAACGCCGCCTTTTACAGCCGTTGCGGAACCTGGATGGCATAAACCGGCGGCTTGACATGGTGGACAATCTCTACCGCAATCAGAAAACCCTGGAGCGCATACGGGATATTTTGGGAAAAACGCCTGATCTTGAGCGGCTTCTCTCCCGTCTCTCCATGGACAAAGCGCACGGCAAAGACATGCTTGCCATCAAGAACGCGCTTGTTTTTTTTTCAGCCCTTGAGGAGTTGTGCAAGGGCTTCATATTTGAACATGCCGCGGCGTCCGCTTTCACCAAAGAACAACGCGCCTTGCTGGACAACGCGCGGGACATGCTTGCCTGCGGCTTGCGTGAAGACCCGTCCATCCTCCTTGCCGAAGGAAATCTGATACGAAGCGGCTACAACGCGGAATTGGACAAGCTCCATGCCTTGCGGGACAACGGACACGGCATGCTTGAGGCGTATCTGGAGGAAGAACGCCAGGCGACCGGCATTCCTCTTAAAATCCGCTACAATCGCTTGCTTGGGTACTATTTTGAGGTTGCCAACAATCATTTGTCAAAGGTGCCAAAGTACTTTTTCAAACGGCAAGGGCTTGCCGGCGGAGAGCGGTTTTCCACGGACAAACTGGCGAGCCTCGAGTCCGACATTAACTCGGCTTCCGGTGAGATAGTTGAATTTGAAAAAAAGCTGTTTCTTGAGTTGCGGGAAAAAACAAAGGCATGTTTGAACGAATTAACGGCTGCGAGCGCGCGTATCGCCGAAGTGGACGCGGCTCAATCGCTCGCCCGCGCCGCGACGCTTCGGTTGTGG
Source organism: Treponema sp. (assembly GCA_031254795.1). GTDB lineage: Bacteria > Spirochaetota > Spirochaetia > Treponematales > Breznakiellaceae > JAIRKH01. The sequence goes on along the minus strand of JAIRTS010000035.1, from coordinate 614 downwards.
TCGCGTCCTGAGTTGCATGAGGGATGCGATCTGCACATCACCGAATCTCGCCACCCGGTGGTAGAGTCTCATCTGCCGCGCGGCGAGTTTATTCCCAACGACATACATCTTGACCGGAACGGCGTTACATTCGCGCTCATCACGGGACCGAATATGGCGGGCAAGTCAACCTACCTGCGTCAGGCCGCGCTCATCGTCATTATGGCGCAGATGGGGAGCTTTGTGCCTGCCGCAAAAGCGAGCGTCGGATTGGTAGACCGCGTTTACTGTCGCGTGGGAGCCTCGGACAATCTCGCCCGCGGCGAATCGACTTTTTTGGTTGAGATGAACGAGACCGCCTATATCTTGCATACGGCCACTGAAAAGAGCTTGGTCATCATGGACGAGGTGGGGCGCGGCACCGGCACGAAGGACGGGCTTGCGATTGCCTGGGCTGTAAGCGAAGAACTCCTTGACGCCATTCAGTGCCGCACGCTTTTCGCAACCCACTACCACGAACTTTCTTCCATAACGCACCCACGCATGGCGAATCGTTCCATGGAAGTGATTGACCGCGATGGCGGACTCGTTTTCCTGCGGAAGCTCAAAGACGACGCGGCGTCGGAATCCTACGG
>JAIRTS010000236.1 GCA_031254795.1 Treponema sp. | reverse complement strand
AACTCCGCGCCAACGCCAAAAGAACGCCCCCGGCGCCTCGCAGGCTTCCCGTCCCCGCGTGAACGTATATGGGTGAATGCCCCGCCCTTTAGGGTGGCTCTAAAGGGCGAATGTTTTATTGGCGTGAAATGCGGCGCCCGCCATCACACCCTCCCTTGCGCAACCAACGGTATTGCGCTATCATAATCACCATATAGCATATTATAAAGGAGCATACAATGGATTTTGTAAAAAACATGCGCGAAAAAGCCGCTTCCATGCGGAAAAGGCTTGTGCTTGCGGAAGGCGCGGAGCCGCGCACCATAAGGGCGGCGCGTATTCTCGTTGATGAAAAACTGGCCGGCTCGGTGACGCTTGTCGGAAAAGAGGCGGATGTCAAGGCCGCCGCCGCGCGAGAGGGCGTCGCGCTGGACGGCGTAATTGTCGTTGATCCGGCGTCTTCGCCCAGTCTTGCGGCGTACGCGCAGGCGTACTATGAGATGAAGCGCGAAAAGGATCAGGCGAAGCTCAAAGCGGGCAAGCCCGTGCCGAAACCGGCCACGCTGGAAGCGGCGAAAGCGGATATTCTGGAGCCGCTTCATTGGGGCGGCATGATGGTTCACGCGGGAGACGCGGACGCCATGATCGCGGGCGCTGAAAACACCACCGGCGCCATGATAAAAGCCGGGCTCGACACCGTAGGCGCCTCTTCTAAAACCGCGTCCTCCTGCTTTGTCATGCAGACTGGCGATCTCTCGTGGGGCGTTGGCGGGGCGTTCATTTTTTCCGACTGCGCGGTCATTCCGGATCCCACCGAGGAGCAGCTTGCGGATATCGCCATGAGCGCGGCGCAGTCCTGCCGGGAATTTCTGGGCGTGGAGCCGGTTGTGGCGTTGCTTTCCTTTTCCACCAAAGGCTCCGCGGACGCGAAATTTGACGATGTTGGCAAGGTGCAAAGAGCGGTTGAAATCCTCAAAGCCCGCAATCCGGACTTCCTGTTTGACGGCGAGCTTCAGGCGGACGCGGCCCTTGTTCCTTCTGTCACGGACAAAAAAGCCCCGGCCAGCCCCATCAGAGGCAAGGTGAACACGCTGGTGTTCCCGAATTTGGCGTCCGGCAACATCGGGTACAAACTCACGCAACGCATGGGCAAAGCCGAGGCTTTCGGACCTTTCCTGCAAGGTTTCCGCAAACCTATAAGCGACCTTTCGCGCGGCGCGTCTGTCGATGACATTGTGGTGACTGCCGCGGTGACATTGAGCAGGGCGAAATAACGGGGAGAGAGCATGACAATAGATCAACGGGAAGCGAAGATCAAAGACCTTGTTTCCAGCATGACGTTGGAAGAAAAAGTGTCCCAGCTTCTCCATGAAAGCCCGGCTATTCCCCGGCTTGGAATACCGGAGTATAACTGGTGGAACGAGTGCTTGCACGGCGTGGCCCGTTCCGGCGTCGCGACGGTGTTTCCCCAGGCGATCGCGCTCGCAGCGACATTTGACGAGGAGTTTGTCCGGCAGGTCGCGGACGCTATTTCCGACGAAGCCCGCGCGAAGTACAACGAAGCCGTCAAGCGGAACAACCGGGGACAGTACTGGGGATTGACTTTCTGGACTCCGAACGTCAACATTTTTCGGGATCCGCGTTGGGGGCGGGGGCAGGAGACCTATGGCGAGGATCCGTACCTCGCCGGCAGAATCGGGCTTGCCTTTATGAAGGGCTTGCAGGGCGATGACAACGAACACTTAAAAGTCGCGGCGTGCGCCAAGCATTTTGCCGTGCATTCGGGGCCGGAGAAGCTCCGGCATGAATTCAACGCCGAGGTCTCCAAAAAAGACCTGTTTGAGACCTACCTCCCCGCGTTCAAAGTCCTTGTGGAAAACGGCGTTGAGGCCGTTATGGGCGCGTATAACAGGACGCTCGGCGAGCCGTGCTGCGGCAGTTTTTTCTTGCTAAAGGATATCCTGCGCGGCGCGTGGCAATTTAAGGGGCATGTGGTGTCAGACTGCTGGGCAATCCGCGATTTCCACGAACACCACAAGATAACCAAAACGCCTGAGGAATCCGCCGCGCTGGCGCTCAGGGCGGGTTGCGACTTGAATTGCGGCTGCACGTATCCTGACCTCGTTGTGTCGTGTCAAAAAGGGCTGGCGACCGAAGAGGAGATCAGCGCGGCGCTTGAGCGCGTCCTGCGCGCCCGTTTCAAACTCGGCGTGTTTGACGAGCCGAAAGACGATCCGTACGCGGCGCTGGATGGCGCGATCATCAACTGCGAAAAACACCAGCGGCTCGCCCTTGAGGCGGCGAAGCGTTCCATCGTGCTGCTTAAAAATGACAACAATCTGCTTCCGCTCAAGGACGACGGCTCCATCAGGAAAATACTGGTGATGGGGCCGTCGGCGGCGAACATCCACGCGCTTATAGCGAATTATCATGGGTTGAGTTCCCATCTGGTCACCATTCTGGAGGGTCTTGTCGAAAAAACACACGGCAGATTCGACATAACCATAGACTACCACCAGGCGTGCAAGATGTACGATCAAAATCACAACATGGGCTGGACGGTCGGCATGGCGGAAAGCGCCGATGTGGTGATCGCGGTGTTCGGGCTTGACAACGCCATGGAAGGCGAGGAAGGGGACGTCATCGCCTCCGACTGCAAGGGCGACCGCGGCGCCATTGAGTTGCCGGATCACCAGCTCGCCTATCTGCGGGCGCTTAAAAATCGCGGAAAGCCTGTCGCGCTGATACTAACCGGCGGCAGCGCCATCGCCGTTCCGGAAGATATCGCGGACGCGATTCTCTTTGTGTGGTATCCGGGCGAAAAGGGCGGGGCTGCGGTCGCGGACATCATTTTCGGCGGCACGGCGCCGTCCGGCAAGCTGCCGATCACATTCCCGGCCTCCACGTCTCAGCTTCCGCCGTATGAAGATTATGCCATGAAGGGACGCACCTACCGCTACATGGTCGAAAAGCCCCTGTTTCCCTTTGGCTTCGGACTTTCCTACACAACGTTCAGTTTTTTGGGCGTCGCCCTGTCGGAAAAAACGCTTTCCAAAGGCGGTTCGGTCAAGGTTGCGGCGAGCGTCGCCAACACCGGAACGGGGGACGGCGACGAGGTTGTGCAACTCTACATTGTCAGGGACGACAGGACCGAGGACGATCCCGCTTCAAGCCTCCGCGCGTTCAAACGGGTGTCAATTCCCGCGGGCAAACAGGCGCTCGTGGACTTCACGCTTGAGTCTTCGGCGTTTGAGAGCGTCAACGACGCGGGCGAAAGCGTACTGCTTCCCGGCTCCTACACAGTGATCGCCGCCGACGCGGCTCCGCTCGCCGTTTCGGTTGAGAAAGGCGCGGCGAAGCCGGTTTGCGCCAAGATTACGGTGGCGTGAGCCGCGCGGCCGCCCGTTTTTTAGGGCGGCCGCCATTAGGGGCTTGCCACAAGCGCCTCCAGCTTTTGCCTGGCCTCAAGCGGCAGCATGATCGTTTTAAGGCGGGATTTTTCGCCGGTTTTTAGCGCGACATCCTTTTTGGCGCAGGAAAGCGATTTCGCAAGAAAGGCGCGCAGTTCCGCGTTGGCTTTGCCGTTTTCAGGCGCGGCGGCTAGTTTTACGCGCAGGCGGTTTTCCTGAACGCCCGCGATCTCTGTCCTTGAAGCGCCCGGCAGGGCTTTTACATCAAGAAGGATGACGCCGCCTGAAACGCGGAAAACAGCCATGACAGCCTCCTGAGCCGCGCATAAACAAAACGCGCGGCATGTTATTCTCATTGCTTATATGGCGGGAGCCT
>JAIRTS010000148.1 GCA_031254795.1 Treponema sp. | reverse complement strand
CGCCCCATTGACGCGGCTTCGCGTGGTCCATGTTGCAAAAAAACGCCGGAAATGCTAGATTACGCTATGAATTATTCGATAGCCTTGATTCCCGGGGACGGAATTGGCCGCGAGGTGATAAAGCCGGCGACGGAGGTTCTTGACGCGGTCGGCGCCGCGTGGGGACATGTTTTCAATTATGTGGAGCTTGAGGCGGGGGGCCGCGCCATCGACAGTACGGGCGAGCCGTTGCCCGGGGAGACCCTTGAGGCCGCCAAACAGTGCGACGCCCTGCTGCTGGGCGCGGTCGGGGGGCCGCGATGGGAGACCCTGCCCGGTCATCTGCGCCCGGAACGCGCCCTCTTGGGATTGCGGGCCGGTTTGGGCGTGTTTGCGAACCTGCGTCCGGCAAGGCTGTCGCCCCAGTTGCGACGCGCGTGTCCGCTCAAAGACGAAGTCCTCGTTTCCAGTGACCGCGAAGGCGAGCCGAATTTCGACCTGCTCATCGCGCGGGAGCTTACCGGAGGGCTTTACTTCGGGGAACGGGGGCGGAGCGCGGACGGCAAAGCGGCCTTTGACACCGAACGCTACGCGTGGGACGAGATAGAGCGGGTTCTGCGTGTGGGCTATGAAGCCGCCGCTATCAGACGGAAGAAGCTCTGCGTTGTGGACAAGGCGAACATACTCGAATCATCCCGTCTTTGGCGCGAAGTCGCCGCCGTCGTGTCGAAAGACTATCCCGATATTGAGACGTCATTTCTCTATGTTGACAACGCCGCCATGCAGCTTGTCCGCGCTCCCGGACAGTTCGATGTCATCGCGACCTCGAACCTGTTCGGCGACATTCTATCGGATGAGGCGTCGGCGCTGACCGGCTCAATCGGCATGCTGCCTTCGGCGAGCCTTGGCGGTCCGCGCGATCCGCTTGCCAAAAATGGCCGTCCTATGGGCATGTATGAGCCGATACACGGTTCCGCGCCTGACATCGCCGGCAAGAACATCGCGAACCCGCTCGGCGCGATCCTTTCAGCCGCAATGATGCTCCATTATTCCTTTGGGCTTGAAAAAGAAGCCCGCGCCATTGAGGACGCGGTGAGCGCCGCGCTGGACGCGGGGTTGCGCACCCTGGACATCGCGGGCAGGGGGCGGGGCGCGGCGAATGAGACGATTGTCGGCACCGCCGAAATGGGCGAAGCCGTGACAAAACTGGTGGAGAAATAAATCATGAACGTACTCGTTATAGGCTCAGGCGGACGGGAACACGCCATTGCGTGGAAACTCGCCATGTCGCCGAAGGTGAAAACGGTCTTTGTATGCCCGGGCAACGGCGGAACCGCGCTTGAAAAGAAATGTGAGAACGCGCTTGCCGGCGTTGATCCTGAAACGGAAGCCGGACATGCGATTCTGGCCGATTTCGCCGAAAAAATGGACGTCGCCTTCAGCGTGGTTGGCCCTGAGGCGCCGCTTGCGTCGGGGATCGTCGCCGCGTTTCACAGCCGTTCCCTCGCCATTGTGGGCCCTGACAAAAGGGCCGCGCGGCTTGAGGCGAGCAAGGCGTTCTCAAAGGCTTTTATGGCGAAATATGGCGTCCGAACCGCGGCGAGCAGGGAATTCGCCGACGCGGGTTTTGAAGACGCGCTCCGGCACGTGAAAGCTCATTTTTCCCAAACCAATCAGCCCGTTGTCATCAAGGCGGACGGGCTTGCCGCGGGCAAAGGCGTTGTCATTGCGAATTCCTTTGCGGAAGCCGAGGCGTGTCTGCGTTTTTTTATGAAGGACGGCGCTATTGGAGACGCGGGAAGAACCGTTGTGATCGAAGACTTCCTGCGCGGCGAAGAGGTTTCCGTGCTCGCCGCCGTCAGCGTTCGGAACGGCGAGGGCGTTATCGCGCCTTTCATTTCGGCGCGGGATCATAAACGCCGCTTTGACGGCGACATGGGTCCCAACACGGGCGGCATGGGCGCCATCGCGCCGGTTCCGGACTTTACGGAGGAGGCGCAAGCGGATTTTCGCGCGTCGATCCTTGAGCCGACGCTGAAAGGGCTGAAGGCGGAAAATTTTGATTACCGCGGGTTCATCTTTTTCGGACTCATGGCGCGGGAAGGACGTTGCCATCTGCTTGAATACAATGCGCGCTTGGGCGATCCGGAGACACAGGCGGCGCTGCCGCTGCTTGACTCGGACTTCGCGGATGTGTGCGCCGCGATTCTGGATGGGAGCCTGGCGGAAAGCCATCTTGCATGGAAGCGGGGCGCCGTGTGCGCTCCGGTCGCGGTCGCAGGCGGATACCCTGGCCCGTACCGGAAAGGCGATTGTGTCACGGTGAACGGCGCGGCGCCGGGCGGCGGCGAATTGTCCCCTGGCGTGAAACTCTTCGCCGCGGGTTTGCGCCTGCGAGACGGCGATTTCTTCACATCAGGCGGCAGGGTGTTTGCCGTCTCCGCGTACGGCGCTGACGCGGAGAGCGCGAGAAGCGAGGCGTACCGCGCCCTTGAATCGGCGCGCTTTGACGGCATGGACTTCCGGAAGGACATTGGGCGATGACGGCGCGAAGCGTTTTGCGCGCGCGAGATTTTTCCTCTATGTACGCTCTTGAAACCATAGCGCGTTTCTGTTAAAATCTTTTTCGATATGGCGAGAAAACCCGGCTATTCCGCTTTATCCGCCCTGTTTCAAGATGATGAGTCTGAACAGGAACTGGTCAAGGTTGGCGGTGGGGATTCAAAATACCGGAAAGTGGCGAAACTCCTCATACTCATTGGCGGAGAGGAAGCGGCGAAGGTCCTTTCAAAGCTCAATGTCAAGCAGGCGGAGATTATTTCCAGAGAAATCGCTTCGATAAAAGGCATTACATCGGCGGAAGCGGAGAAATTATTCGCCGAATTCCGGTCTTTTATGGCAGTCTCCTCAGGAGGGTATAGGGGATCGTCCGCGGGCGGAGTTGACGAGGCGCGGAAGCTTTTGCACGCGGCGTACGGACCTGAAAAGGGCGAGGCGACGCTTCGGAAAACCGTGCCGGAGGCTGTGGAAAATCCCTTTGGGTTTCTTGAGAACTTTACGGCGGAGCAGTTGGGCGTTCTTTTTAAGGACGAATCCCCGGCCTCCGAGGCGCTGGTGCTTTCGAGACTGCCCGCGAGATTGGCCGCCGAGGTGATAAAGCGTGAAGAGTCCGCAAGGAAAACCGAGATCATCAAACGCATCGCCAAAATGGACAAGATAGCGCCGTCCGTCATGGAACGGGTTGCGGACGCGCTCAAAGAGAAAGCGCGGAAAATAGGCCGAACTGATTCCGAAGAGATCGACGGCATGAACGCGCTCGCGGAGATACTCAAAGCGGCGGACGCCTCTTTTGAATCGAGGCTCCTTGAGGAACTGGAAGGCGACGATCCATCCTTGAGCTGCAATTTGAGGGCGAGGCTCTACACGCTCGACGACATTTTGCGTATGAGCGATCTCGCTTTGGAAGAAAAACTGCGAACCATGAGCGAAAAAGAAATCGTCTTTCTGCTGAAGGGGCGCAGGCAGTCCTTTATTGACAAAATTTTGTCCAACGTGTCAACGCCGCGCCGCGCTTTGATACGGGAAGAAGCCGAAATTTTAGGGACTGTGTCGCGTTTCGAGGCGGATGTCGTCGCGTCTGATTTCCTGAATTGGTTCAGGCGGGGCAGGGAAAGAGGCGAGATACTGCTTGCCGATGATGAGGATATTATCATATAAATTTTGAGGCTTTTTCAAAATGCCGGTATGTCAATGCCAACCCAAACTATGTTCGCCGAACATAGTTCGCCGAACATAATTCGCGTTTTGAGAAAGGCTCATTTGAGTAAAGAGGTGCGCGTGGAAACGACATTGAGAAGAGGGCAAACGTCAAACGGGTTTGAGATTCTTGACATCGCCGATTTGAGTGAAATTAATGCGGCGGGCGTGTACGCCAGACATACAAAAACCGGCGCGGAGGTGTTTCACGTTCTGAATGATGATGAAGAAAACCTTTTCGCCTTCAGCTTCGCGACCGCTCCAGAAGATTCGACAGGCGTCGCCCACATAATAGAGCATTCTGTGCTGTGCGGATCAGAGCGTTATCCGCTGAAAGACGCCTTTCTCGCGTTGGGGCAGGGCAGCCTCCAGACTTATCTCAACGCGTGGACGTTTCCCGACAAGACCGTGTATCCGGCGAGCTCAGTCAACGAGCGCGATTACTTTAATATAATGGGCGTATACGCGGACGCGGTGTTTCATCCCCTCTTGTCCGAGTGGGCGTTTATGCAGGAAGGACACCGGCTGGAGCTTGTTGACGGCGAGTCAGCCGCCGGCGCGGCCAAAGGGAAAAAACTCTCCGTCACGGGGGTTGTGTACAACGAAATGAAGGGCGCGTATTCTTCGGTTGAGACGGTCGCCGAGCGCCTGATGGCGCGGACTCTGTTTGAGGGAACGCCGTACGCCTATGAATCGGGAGGAGATCCCGAATGTATACCGGATTTGACCTTTGAATATTTCAAAAATTTTCACAAAAGCCGCTATGCTCCGGCGAATTGCAGGATTTTTTTGGCGGGCAATATCGCAAGTGAAAAACAATTCGCCTTTTTGGACAACATATTGTCGGCGTCTCCGGCGTCCGGATCCGCCGCGCCGCCGCTTCCGTTGGCAAAAAAGTGGGAAAAACCCAAGCGGGCGCGGGCGCAATGTTCTGCGGGCGGCAAGGAGAAGGCTACGGTTCTGCTTTCATGGCTCTGCGGCGACGCGACGGATCCGGACGAAACGATGGCGCTTGCCATCCTGTCTGAAATTCTCATGGGACATGACGGGTCTCCGCTTGCCAAAGCGCTCGTTGAGTCAGGGTTGGGGGAGGATATGTCGCCGGCGAGCGGGTTTGAGAGTGAACGCAGGCAGACCATTATGGCGGCGGGACTGCGGGGCGTTGATCTTTCCAAAACCACGGCTGAAGCTGTTGAACAGCTTGTTATGGAAGAACTGCGGCGTTTGACGCGGGAGGGCGTTCCAAAAGAAGAAATTGAAGCCGCCGTGGTTTCCCTTGAGTTTTCAAACCGCGAAATAAGCAGGGCGCATGGTCCTTTTTCCCTTGTTTGGCTGCAACGAACGCTGCGCGGCTGGTTGCATGGAGAGAAACCCTGGGAAAGCCTGCTCTTCCTGCCCGCTTTCACCAGAATAAAAGAAAAACTCAATGGCGTGGAGGGCGGACGTTATGTTGAGCAGCTTATTCAGACCTATCTGCTCGACAACCCGCACCGCGCCCTGCTTTCCATTGAACCGGAAACGGACCGCATGGGAACGAGTGTCCTTGAAAGAAATCTCGCGCAAAAACTGGCGGAAAAACAGGCGGCGCTCTCAAAAGCGGACTTGAAAGCCATAGAGAAGAAAGCGAGAGAGCTTAAAAAACTGCAGGATGAAAAGGATAGCCCGGAAGTGCTGGCATCCATTCCCCACCTGTCCGTACGCGACCTTTCGCGGGAAATCGTTGCGACGCCCCGGAGACTGTTTGACGCGGGAGGCGCGCCTGTTCTGGCGCACGACATTTTCACCAATGGCGTCGCCTATGTGAACATAGCGTTTCCGGTGGATGTTCTTGAGCCGGAGGATTATCCGTGGCTCAGCCTGTTCAGCCGCGCCGCCGTGTCAACCGGATTGCCGGGCATGGATTACGCGGCGGTTTCGAGCCTGTTGGCCCGCACCGTAGGCGATTTTTCCTCGACTCTGAAAAGCTTCGGCGTCTCGCCGGGAGCAAGCCGCAGTGTTGCGACGCCTTCCGGCGTCTTTGACATTCGCGGGCGGGATTGGCTTGTCTGGAACTTCAGATGCCTTGACGAGAAGTTGCCGGAGAGCGTTGGCCTCAGTCTCGACATCATCGCCAAAGCGGATTTTACGGATATGCGCAGGCTCAATGACATCACGCTGAATTTCAAAAACGATTTGGCGTCCAGCGTCGCGCCGCTTGGACACGCTTACGCTATGAGCAGAGCGGGCAGGCATTTCTCAAAATCACACCTCATAGAAGAAATCTGGAACGGCGTTTCTCAGCTTGAGTTTATCCAAAAGATAACGGCGATGGACACGCCTGAAATAAGCGCGAATCTCACCCGCATACGGGACGCGATCTCGTCCGCGGGCGCGTTGATCAACCTCACGGCGTCCAAAGAAACCATTGACGCGGCGGCGCCGGTTTTTGAACAAACATACGCCGCGTTCGGCGCGCCAAAACCCCGGAACGCCGGCGTATCGGAAGAGGCGTTCTTCTCGCTGTGTTTAAACGGCGTTCAACCGCCTGACAGCGGGAAAAAATACGAAACCGAGGTTTGGGCGTCTCCGACGTTGCAAGTTGGATTTACCGGCGCCGTGATTCCGGCGTCGGAGTACGCCACACGGAACTATGCCGCGGAACTGTTGCTGTCCCATTACGCGGCGACAGGCGAGCTGTGGGAAAGCGTCCGCATGAAAGGCGGCGCGTACGGGGTGTTTGCGTATCTCAACGGATTGGATCGCGGTTTTTGCCTTGCAAGTTACCGCGATCCGGACCCGCTGAAAACATTGGCCGCTTTTCCCCAGTCGCTGAAAAAAATAAGCCGCGTCCGCGTTGACGCCGATAGTATGGAAAAGATGATTATCGGCGCTTATGCCAATGAGACGCGCCCGCAAACGCCGAACCAGAAGGGCTTGTCCGATTGTTTCAGGTTTTTTTGCGGCATTGAGGACGCGCAGCGATCAAGAATTAGAAATTATTTGCTGGATATGACCGCTGATGAAGTTGTCGCCGCGGCTGAACGCATCGCGGAGCGTATGCATAGCGGCGCGTCCTGCGCGCTCGAAGGCGCGGGCGGCGCGGAGAAAACGGCCGCGGCGTTGGGCGTGCCTGCGCGTACGTTGCCTGTGTAAAAAGGATTGATGAATTACTCGCGGCGTCAGGGCGCGTTTTAAGAAACCTCACATAGCAAAGGAGTGGCGAATTTGTGAATAAAGTCTTGCAGGAAAAGATACGGGAAGCGTTTTCATCGGTGCTTCCCATAACCGTCATTGTGATCATTGCGAGCATCTTGCTGGTGCCGATGTCGGCGGGTGTCATCGTCATGTTCCTTGCCGGAGCGGCGTTGCTCATCGTCGGCATGGGCTTCTTCACTCTGGGCGCGGATATGGCGATGATGCCGATGGGCGAAGGGATCGGCGCCCAGCTTACCAAGACCTCAAAACTGGCGCTGGCGCTCGGCATTAGCTTTGTTATGGGCGTGATCATCACCGTCGCAGAGCCGGATCTCCAGGTGCTTGCGGGGCAGCTCGCCGAATCCCTCAACCCGTGGGTATTGGTTGTCACCGTTGGCCTTGGCGTTGGTCTTTTCCTCGCTGTAGCCGTGTTGCGGGTGTTGTTTGGAATTCCGCTTATGATGTTGCTTTTTGGCTTCTACATTATTGTCTTTGCCATTGCGGGCTACATGCTCACCACGCCGGATGGCTCCTTCATACCCGTGGCGTTTGACTCAGGCGGAGTCACCACCGGGCCCATGACCGTGCCGTTTATGCTGGCGATGTGCGTCGGCGTCGCGTCTTTGCGCGGCGACAAGAGGTCAAAAGAAGACAGCTTTGGCTTTGTCGCCCTGTGCAGCATAGGCCCCATTCTTTCGACGCTGATCCTCGGCATGGCAAGGCATATCAACAAGGTTGACGCGGGCGAGCCAATCGACACAAGCGCGATAGCGGCATATACGAACAGGGATGTTGTTCTCGCCTTTCTGGAAGCCTTCCCCGCGAAGATACGAGATGTCGCCATGGCGCTTGCCGCAATTCTCTTGTTTTTTGTCGTGTTCCAGTTGATTTCAAGACGGTACAAGAAGCAACAACTTATGAGAATACTGGTCGGATTCATCTACACCTTCATTGGACTTGTGTTGTTCCTGACCGGCGTGGAAGTCGGCTTCATTCCAGTGGGCCACCTTTTCGGCTACGATCTCGCGCGAACAAACGTCAAGTGGCTTCTAGCGCCGCTGGGCATGATCATCGGGTACTTCATTGTCGCGGCGGAGCCTGCGGTTCACGTGCTTAACAAACAGGTGGAAGACGTATCCCAGGGCGCAATCACGCAGAAAGTGATGAACACGGCGCTTGCAATCGGCATGTCGCTCGCTTTGGGCATCACTATGATACGGATACTCACCGGCATTTCAATCATGTGGATTTTGATACCGGGGTATGCGTTCGCCCTCATACTCACCTTCTTTGTGCCGCGCATCTTCACCGGCATAGCCTTTGACTCAGGCGGCGTATGTTCCGGGCCAATGACTTCAACCTTCCTCCTTCCGCTTGCGATTGGAACGTGCGAAGGCGTGGGCGGCGACATGATGAAAGACGCCTTCGGCATTGTGGCGATGGTCGCCATGACGCCGCTGGTGGTCATTCAGCTTTTGGGGCTTGTATATGGACGGAAAATGAAGGCGGGAGAAGCGCTTTCCGAAGCCGAACTCATGGGCAGGGAGAAAGCGGGCGAGATCATTATATTCGAGGAAGATTATGTTTATGCCTAAAGACCAGAGCGCGCAAAACGAACAAGGCGCCGCGCCGCGCCGTTTTTTTAAACTGCTTTTTCTCATCATAGATTGGGATAAGATCAGGGCGATTTCAGAGGTGTTCGAGAAAGATTATTCCAACTTTGTTTTTATGAGCAAGGCGAAGGGAACCGCTACGTCCGAGATACTTGATATTCTCGGCGTGGGCAGTACGGACAAGGCGCTGATTCTGTGCCTTGTGGAAGGCGCGTCAACGCCTGTCATCATCAAGGCAGTGCGACGAAAAATGGGCGTGCGCAGCGCGGGCGCCGGCATAGCCTTTACGGTTCCACTTTCGGGAATAAACGCCCCGATCATGGAGCTTTTTTTGAAAACACAAGCCATTGTGGAGTCCGGCAAGAAAAACGAAAAACAAGAAGGGATGTCAACGAAAACGACCGATAAAGGAGAAAAAATGGAAGCGAAAACGGTTGAAATAAAAAACAACGTTATTATTTCTATATTGAATAACGGGTACAGCGATGAATTTATGAAGACAGCCCGTGACGCCGGAGCGCGGGGCGGTACGGTGATAAGCGCGCGCGGGCTTTCTTCGCAAAAGACCAAGAAATTTTTTGGAATTTCGATACAAGATGAAAAGGAAGTCATCATCATGCTCACCGAGAGGGAGAAAAGCGTGGGCATCATGCAGGCTGTGAGCGCGGCGTACGGCGCTTCAAGCAAGGCGGAAGGCATCGTGTTCTCCCTGCCGGCCGATCAGGTGATGAGTTTGAACGATATTGGTTAGGAGCCGCGCAAAACGCCCCGCATGTTATTCGTTGCGGGGTTTAACGCCTCGCCAAAAGGCCGCAAATCTTTGGTTCGCGCTCTGTGGCGGGGCGGGAAAAAGCGGGTGTGAAACAGGCGCCGCCTCACGTATCTCCAAAAAGCGCTTTTCCCCCTTGCAATTATAAGAATTGCATATTATAATTCGAAATCGCAATATCTTGGGTATGTGAAATTCGATGAATGGGTATAATGGCGCGGGGCGCCTTCACACCCTCCACTTCACCGTTTTATAGAGGGGCGTATATGAGAAGTCAAAGAGTGAATAAGGGGAAGTTACCCCCCCCCCCCCCCGAGCATTATAACTACCCTTTTAAACCATGAAGGGTTGCTAATATGAACGTGGCGCGGTTTTGGGAACGGTATAAAGTTGCTTTTATTTTGTGGATAGTGATGAGCGTCCTATTCGGAATTACATGGTATGGAGCCGTCTATGTCGCCCGAAGCAACTTTTTGAAAGAGAAAGAGAGCAAGCTCCTTTCCTATGTGAAAATTTTAAACTCCTATCTTGGCTCACGCGATTATGATGAAATATTGCGGGAAGCGGGAGCGGAAAACGCCGGACGGGATGAAAAAATACGTGTTTTAAACCGGGAGCTTTCAGGTATTTCGGATATTGTAGGCAATTCCTGCGATGGATTGGGCGTAGGGTACTACTCCCTGTATTTGGAAGCCATGCTCGCCTATGGTCCTTCCGCGAATTTCGGACACATGGTTGGTATGCCTATTGCGGAAGGGCATCAGGGAAGGCTGTCGATGGCTGAGAATAAGATCATGATTACGTCCGAAAACACCGCCCTGCGAGGGAACGTCATGCACGCCATGTTTCCGATTGAAAGAAAAGGCAAGGTTATTGGGTATATATTCGCAAACGAGTCGCTGAATGACATTTCCGCGCAGCTCGGCGCCAATTCCAGAAATATATTTATCCTTATGGCGTTCTGCTACATTGGGGCGATTTCCCTCATAGTGTTGTTTTTCAAGCAGTCGGCGGTAGACGTCAACCGGATCATTGACGGCGTACAGAACATGAAGAGCGATCTGCATAAGCGGGTTCCTCCGATGAAAGGCAATTTGCGCTTTATCGCCGAAAGCATCAACAACATGGCCGATGATTTGCTCAAAGCGGATGAAGAGAAACTGGCGCTTGCCGAGTCAGCCAATCAAGCGCAGCGGGATTTCCTGGCGCGTATGAGCCACGAGATACGGACGCCGATGAACGGTGTGCTTGGCATGACCCGCATGGCGCTGCAGACCAACCCCACGGGCAAACAGCATGATTATCTGAAAAAAATACAAGCGTCGGCGGCCATTTTGCTCGGCGTCATCAACGACATTCTGGATTTCTCAAAAATAGAAGCCGGCAAAATGGAACTGGAGCCTCATGACTTTAAGCCCAAGGAAATGGTGGAAACCATTCAGGAATTGATGTCGCCCCGTGTTGAGGAGAAACAACTTGAGTTCGTTGTAACGATGGATGAGAGCGTACCGGAATGGGTGTATGGCGACAGCGTAAAAATTTCCCAAATTTTGCTCAACCTGCTTGGAAATTCCGTGAAATTCACCCTTAAAGGGTCCGTTTCGCTGAATATAACATGCAAAATCCTTTCTTCACAGACGTTGCGTCTGCATTGCGACGTGGAGGATACGGGCATCGGCATGAGCGCCGAACAGAAACAAAACCTTTTCAAACCTTTTTCTCAAGCGGAACGCTCCACAACCCGCAAATTTGGCGGAACCGGGCTTGGACTTTCCATATCCAAAGCGCTGGTTGAGTTGATGCACGGGCGCATCGCGCTGGAAAGCGAGCCGGATAAGGGGAGCCGCTTTTCGTTCTATGTTGACGTACAAGAAAGCGCCGCTGGCATTGAAGAAGGCGAAGCGGTCGAAAGCGTCGCCGAAACCGAAAAACAGACTGTGGAGCCGTCCTCTTATAAAGGGCTTCAATTTCTTTTGGTTGAGGATAATGAAATAAATCAAGAGATAGCGTCCGCTTTGCTCGGCGAATTTGGCGCGAGCGTGGATGTCGCCGCCAATGGGGAGGAGGCGCTCAAGGCGTTTCTCGAAAAAGACTATGTGATTATTTTCATGGATGTCCGCATGCCTGTCATGGACGGACTAGACGCGACCCGCCGAATCCGCTCCAGCGGGAAACACGACGCGGCGACCGTTCCCATCATTGCCATGACCGCGAGCGCAATGAACGAAGAAAAAGCCGAGTGCAAAAAAGCGGGCATGAACGATCACATCCCCAAACCCATTGAGATTGACGCCCTGAAACGGGTGATCGCCCACGCTGTCAGCGGCAGTTACGTCTGATAGGGGAGGGGGCTTTCGCTCCGGCGTCGGTTGGCGAATGGCGCGACCGCGATCCTCTCTTTTGATATGTCCTCTGCCTCAATCCGCGTTTTGTCCTGTAGTTAGTTTTTTCTATGGAGCTTTGTTCAGCCCACAAATGTGGCGTCCACAAAAAGTGGTGTCCGCAGTCGCGGCGCCATAAGCGCAGTGTGTCATATGATGACACACACGCCTGACAGCGCTTCGTATTCGCGGATTTTTTCCAGAGCGCCGGTTTCGCTGTCAATATGAAAGACGACAAGGTTGTCCGATTCCTGGTGGCAGACAAGCAAGTAGACGCCGGTTGGATCAACGGCGAAATCCCGGGGCATTCTGCCTTCGGACGGAACAACCCGTTCCGGTTTGAGCGCTCCGTCTTCCATAACGCGAAATGACGCTATGCTGTCATAACCACGGATTGACACGTAAAGAAACCGGGCGTCCGCGCCAAACTTGATCGCGGCGGCGGTAGCGCCGGCGAAGGCCGTAGCTGGTAGCGCCGGAATGGTTTGCAGGAGGAAGAGGCATTCGCCTGAAAGGACATCCACTGTGCAGGCAAGCTCATTCGCCACATAGACAACATCCTTTGCGGGGTGGAACAACGCGTCTCTTGGACCCGAACCGGCTGCGGATTGAAAAAACGGCGGATCAAGCGGAAGCAGTGGCTTTCGCCTGTTTTTGTCAAAGGCGAACCGCCATATCCTGTCCGAGCCTAAATCACAAGCAAGCGCGAGGTTGGGCTGTCTCATGCCCGGCGTCTCATGTGTGATAAAAAAATGTCCATGCGGGCATTCCTGCCGCTCCGGATTGGGGCCGTTTCCGGTAAATTGAACGGTTTGGATGCACTCGCCAATGCTTCCGTCCGCATGGAGGGGAAAAACCGCCATAGAGCCTTCAAGATAATTAGAAACAACGGCGTACGCTTCACTGTTGTCAAGGGCGATGTGGCACGGGCTTTTTCCCGCGCTGGAAACCTGGTTGACAAGGGAGAGCTTTTCTCCCCTCGCCCCGCTCACCGCAAAAGCGGAGACGGCGCCCGTAGGTTTTCCCTGGAATTCGTTGATCTCATTTGTCGCGTACAAAAACTTTTTAGAAGCGGACAGAACGAGAAACTCTGGATTCACCGCCTCCGCCGCGATACGCAGGTCTTTCACCTCGCCGGTGTCAGTGTCAAAAAGAAACGAATAAATGCCCGCGCTTCTCCCGCCTGCGTCGTGGGTATACGTGCCGATGTAACCTGTGGTTGTCATTCAGCGCTCCTGTCTCCGCTCCTCCGCTTCGCATTTTTCTGGCTGCACATGAGCTTTTCAATGTGGATAAGAACATCGTTGATGTTTTGCTCTGAATGGGTGACAAAAGAGTCATACCCGTAGCTCAGTCTGAGTTTATAAGCGCGGTCGCTCTTTTCATTCTGATCGTATATTGCCTGCTGAATACGCGCAATGAGTCTGTCGATATCGTATTCGGATTGAACGGCAAGAATAAATTCGTCGTTTCCATAACGGACGACTAAATCCGACGCGCGGATGCAGCCTTTAATGGAGACCGCAACATTCCGCAGGACATTGTCGCCCTCAATATGACCGTAGACGCTGTTGATAGACTTGAAGTCGTCAATATCAAGCAGGGCTATCGACCATGATTGCTCTCCGCTTTGCTTGTTCAGCCTGTCGATAAATTCGTAAAACATGCCCCTGTTGCCGACGCCGGTAAGAACATCGAATTTCGCTTCAGCGCGTATGATAAAAAGGTAGAGAGTCAAAAGGCATGCCGTGGAGCATATCCAGAACAGCGAAGCGTTATTCGCTATGAAGCTGAGCGTGTTGCCTGCGCTTGACAATATAAGGATTATGAAAACCAGGTTAATATGATGGACTGAAACATTTTTATAAGATATAAGCAAATCAACAATATCGATAATAAAAGGCAAATAGCTTATCAACAAACGGATGAAATACTTGTCGCCATACATAAATTCATTGTGGCTCGTAAAAAAGAAATAGAAGCCCCATTGCAGGTTGAGCAAAAGCGCGATTATATGGAGAAGGTTAATCGCGGCGACTGTCATAATAATTATTTTCAACCGCTTCATATCTTTGAAAGAGATATAGTCAAGAAAAACAGCCATTAAGTACATCGCGCCAACCTGAGAAATATAGTACACCGTATTAATAATATAAAGCGCGATTTGTACGGTTTGTCCGCTTTGTCCCACCACCGCCTGATGGGCGAAGTCGCATACTATCGCCGGAAGCGTCATAATCAAACAAGAAACAAAAATTTTTCTTTGAACCGCATCCGTATTATATTTGAAGAGATAGTCGATGCAAATAATAACAATAACCAGAAAAGACCCAAACAAAGTGTTAAACGAATAAACTAACGGCATTTTTTCCATGTCCTCCTTTTTTAAGGTTCTAAGATAATTCTAATACAAGCTGTCTAAAAAATTTTTCAAAAATTCCGAGGGTTCGATTTCCCTGTTCAAAATTTGATGAAGCCCCATGCTTATTGGCATCTTGAGTCTGTATTTTTCCGCCAAAACTTTTATATGTTTGGCGGCGGCGACGCCTTCCGGCAAATAGCCCACCTCTTTGATGCGGCTTATCAGATCGTCCAAATCGCTGAACCGTTCAAGAATACGTTTTTCAATGATTTCCCGCCCGAATCTGCGGTTCCGTCCCCAGATCGAACGGCAGGTGACGTCAAGATCGCCGACGCCGGAAATTGAGGTGAATGTTTCGGGATGGGTCGATCCCATTGCGTGTCCAAGCGCTTGTATCTCGTTCAGACCTGCGGCGAGGAGCAGGGATTCGGTGCCGTCGCCAAACATATCGCTTTCAACATCATCGACGCCTGTTTTGAGCGCGTCAAGCATACCGAACGCTATGGCGATGACGTTCTTCGCCGCCGCCGCCACCTGGACGCCCTTGACGTCAAGGGACGAGAACACCAAAAGCCGCTCGCTTTTGAGCAGTTTTCTGAAACGAATCGAATTCTTCGCGCTTTCACTCGCCGCGATAAGCCCCGTGATCTTGCCGCGGCCAACCTCTTCGGCGTGGCTTGGACCCGCTATGTACACAAGGGAATGCTGGTAAAAACCGGGAAGGTAGTCTTCCAGCATTTCAAGGATAAGTCGCGGACCTTTAGGGCTTACCAGAAACCCTTTGGTGATAACGGCGATGATCGTTTCCCCGTCCCGAATTGACGGGACGGAAAGAATTTTCTTCACCGTATCCAAAAGGTACAGAGAAGGCGAAGCTAGAATAAGAAATTCCCGATTGCCGGCGGCTTCGGTCAGATCCGTGGTCGCAGTCAGCGTTTCGGGAAGACCGACATCGGGCAAGAATCGCGAATTGACACGCCGCTCATTTATGTCTTCCACTACGCCGCTTTCAAGCCCCCAAATGACAACACCAACGCCTTTGTCGGCTATTGATTTCGCAACCGCAGTTCCCCACGCGCCCGCGCCTAACACCGCCACACATTCATTCATACTGTTCCTCCAATTCATTTAGAGCGTAGTCCTTATTGCGCGCGCGCTTTTCAAATTCGTCAACCCTTTTCTCCAATATATTCAGACTCTTCCGCCAGAAGTCCGCGCCTTCAATATCACAGCCCATGGAGCGAGCGACATCTTCGGCGGTCGCGCTGCCGGTCAATGCAAGCATGGCTTTGTATTTCTCCGCAAAGCCTTGTTTGTTTTCTGAGTACGCGGCGTATAAACCAAGTGAAAAAAGCTGTCCAAAGGCATAGGGGTAATTGTAGAACCCCATATCCGCGCTGTAATAGTGGCTCTTCACCGCCCACATATATGGATGCAGCAGGTTTTCATCGAGTCCGGCGCCGTACGTTCTCTTTTGCGCGTCAATCATAAGAGCGCATAAGTCTTCAGGGGAAAGCTCCGCCATGGCTCGTCGTTCAAACAGCGCCTTTTCAAAATAAAACCGGGATAGTATATCGACAATGACCTGACAACAGTCCTTGAGATTCGCTTCTATTAAAAACAGTTTTTCCGCGTTGGACGCCGCCATTGCATAGGCGCCCTCAAAAACAATGGTTTCCGCAAAGACGCTTGCGGTTTCCGCGAGCGTCATAGGATATATCGCCCGCGTACGGGGCAGGGACTTGATAACGTCATGGTGCCAGGCATGTCCAAGCTCATGCGCTACGGTACTCACGCTGTCGAAAGAGCCGTCAAAGTTGCAGAGAATTCGGGAAACGCCCGCAAGCGGGAAGCCCGCGCAGTACGCGCCGCCTACCTTGCCTTCCCGTATTCCGGCGTCTATCCAATGCGCGTCAAAAGCAGCTTGCGTGAACGCGCCCATCGCCGGATCAAAGGCTGAAAATTGGTTCACGATAAATTTGGACGCCTCGTCAAACGTCCATCGCCGCCCTTCGCCGACAGGCGCAAAAAGATCGTAGAACGCGCACACCGGGATGTTGAGCGCCCTCGCCTTTATCGAAAGATATCTGCGGAACAACGGCAGGAAATGTTCCAAAGCCGCGATGAGAGAGGCGAGCGTTTTTTCGCTTATGCGCGACTGAAACGCCGCTTTTTGCAGAGGCTGGCATTCGCCAGCGGCGTTGCGCCAGTTCCGCCGCGTGTCCAAGGTAATCGCCGCGCCTTTTACCCCGTTCAACGCGGCGGCAAGCGGAATCTCGACGCTCCGCCACGCATCTATTTCCGCTTTGTACGCCTTCTCCCGCACCAGCCGATCCTTGTTCGTCGCCATGCCGCGTAATTGTGCGACTGTTTTTCGCGCGCCATCTCCCGCGCCGTCAAACACTCCGCCTGCGGTGGAAGAAACCGCCTCATACAGGCGTTGCCACGCGTCCGCGCCGGATCGCGCGAGATCGTTGGCAAGGTCTTCCAGTTCCGGCGTCATTTGAAACCGGGCTTTGCGCGCAGCTTCGGCAATAAAAAACCGGTAGGGAGCAAGGGTTTTGTCCGCGCGGAACAACCGTTCCCAATCTTCAATTTCAGCGAGTTTGTTTCTAAGGATGACCGTCGCCTTGCCAAGCGGCAGCCTCGCCTCCGCAACGGCGTTTATTTCAGCGAGCGCCCTGCTGTCGCGGGTGTCGGTTGTGTAAACGGCTTCCGCGTAGGACATCAGGGTTTCCGCGGTGTCCGCGGCGTCTTCCCATGCGCGAATCGCGCTCACTGCGGAAGCCACGTCAAACGGCGGAGGACTTTTGAGCGCTTCCAACAACAGAGCGGCGCGTTTTTCAAGCAGAGCGATGTCCCTCTTGTATTCAGGCGAATCAAAAGACGGGTAAATCGCTTCAAGGTTCCACGAGGGAAGCGCGTCTGCGGACGCGTCATCGGACGTATTTTTAAAAATATCCATGAGGAGAAGTCTAGCACAGTATGAAAAAAAACGCAATTATGCCCGACGCATGCCTGACAATGGGCATAGATTTTTGTCCGGGTTCCGAAATTTCTTTCGGACGCTCAGTTTCAAGTTTGCGTGGAATGAAAATCTACTTGCAACGCGCTCAAAAGCACCGGTTTTCCGGGGCGAGTTCACACTATGCGGAATCAACGAACAAACGGTGATATTATGAGCGCATGCAATGGTTTATACCCATTGTCAAACTCTTGTTCCAAAACGCGAGCTACGTTTGCGAACCTACGTTCGGGTTAGTTTTGGAACAGCCTCTTGTGTCCATAAAAGAAAACATCAAGCAAACCACGCGCCACTTCCTTTTATAATTATGTGAATGACTATGATTATATGAATATAGACCAGAATGGCGCGGTCTACGATTCAAATGGAAAGATTTCAGGACCGCTCTCGCTTCCGATTGAATGCCGTCCAAGGGAAAAACTCATGGAACATGGTCCTTCTTCCCTGTCGGACAAGGAATTGCTGGCGATTCTGCTTAACGCGGGCATAAAGGGAAAGAACGTGAGCGTCCTTGCGTCTGAACTGCTGGAACGGCTGGATAAGGAAAAGGGTATACCCAGTGTGGAAGAGCTTGCCGAGATGACCGGGCTTGGCGCGAGCAAGTCTTGCTCCGTGGTTGCCATGCTGGAATTTGGGAGGAGGCGCTGGGGGGTCGCTGGAACGCGAATACGCCATCCTCAAGATATTTTCAATCTGATACGGCACCATGCGGACAGGCGTCAAGAGCGGTTCATCTGCACTTCTCTGAACGGAGCGCACGAGGCGCTTGCGGTGCGCATCGTTACCATAGGGCTTGTGAACAAGACCATCGTCCACCCTCGTGAAGTGTTTGCGGACCCTCTGCTTGACCGATCCAGCGCCGTGATTTGCGCCCATAACCATCCGTCCGGGCAACTTGTCCCTTCACCGGAAGATGATGAAATCACCGAAAGGTTGCAATGCTCCGCTGAAATTTTGGGCATCAACTTTCTCGATCACATAATTTTTTCGGACAACGCTTTTTTCAGCTACCGGCAGGCAGGGAAGTTGCGGGGAGCATTTTTTAGCTCCGCCTAATTATGAGATCTTTCTGAAAGCGACCGAACTTTTAAGCGTTTGCCGTTTTTTACGCGGGTATCAGTCACCTTTGTATACGCCTTCGCGTACGTCAAACCCCGCCTCACCGCCATATCCGCGCCTCGAAGCCGTCGGGCGCCTCGGCTATATCCACCGATTCTCCTGACCGCTCCAGCACATACAGCCCCAGCTTCTGCGCGTATCGCCTCACGCTATCGGGCACAGTTCCCCGACCACAGTTTCCGCCAGCCGCCGCCTGTCCATATATCCGCGTATTAGCCCTATCCGCTCTGTATGTTCGTCCACGTCCTCCTTCGTCAAATGCGTCTTCACTTCCACAGGCATCGCGTACTCCCCATTCTCAAGGAATACATCCGTCTCCGCTATGATCCGCTTGTTCTCTATAAACTTGGCGTTGCCGCCCTTGGTGAACTCGTAGCCGAGCGAGTCGAACTTGTCCCAAAGCCGGGCGGAGAACATCTCATCGATCAGCTTGCCGAGCGAGTTGTTCAGCCCCCCGATGTTCTTTGACAGTGCCTTGATCTCTTTGTCCGTCTCCGCGTGGCTTTCCTTCATCTGCCGGTCAGTCTCCTTGCCGGACTCTCGCAATTCCATCAGCGCGGCCCATACCTGCTCAAAATCCAGCCCCATTTGCGGCTCCATCGTTATTTCCGCCATAACTACCCTCCTATTGTTTTTCTATATATACCTCTTTATACTAAATTGCAAAAATAGTCAAACTCTATTTTACATTCATTTCGCGAGTTCGCTTGCTTTGTCTGTATAATGGCCGCGCCTCTTTACATGGATCGCTTCCCCCATTGCGCATAGATTTTTTCCTTCCCCGTTTAATGGCGACAATCAGCGCTTGCAAACAAAACCGAGTTGTGGTAAAGTAAAGAAGGTGACGCTTGTTGCCTGTTAGTCCATTTTAGTCCACCGACTAATAGCGACGACGCCACTCAATTTTTGATAAATAAGGAGATTATCATGGCTTATGTAATCGGCGATGGCTGCGTAAATTGCGCGGCGTGTGAGAGCGCGTGCCCAGCCGGCGCGATTTCCGAAAAAGAGGATGTCCGTGTTATTGACGTTAATGCATGTCTGGATTGCGGAGCGTGCGCTGGCGAGTGTCCATCTGGAATTATTTCCCCAGGCTAATTCCGGTGAATGGTGATTGCAAGGGATCGCCCTATGCGCAAACCCTTCGCCTGCTTTGCTGAGCAAAGCAGGCGTCCGCAATATCTGCGTGTCGCGCTTTGCGTGTCGTGGTTGTTTTTTCTCGGCGCCGCCGCTTTTGGGGATTACCCGCTTATTGAACGGCTTGATCCGCGGCGTGATATAACGTTTGATCAGTACGTCAAGAACGTTGAAATCGGCAGACAACTCGTCTACAATAAAGAGCGCGTTGTGGAACCGGAAGCTGTGGCGCGGATACTTACTATATATGCCTATAAGCCGCAGGGTGGCGACGACTTTTACAGCGTACAGGCGCGTTGCTTGGTGGGCGCCCAAAGCATAGCGACATTGAACCACATGGCGCATCCAGATGTCCTCACGGGTGGCGCCTTTTCGGGCGGGGTCATTTTGCTTCCATCAATCCCCGGACTCTTTGTGCCACTTGACATTACCGGGAAAAACGCTAATGATCTTGAAAAACTTATGGCGGCAAGCCGCCTTACCGAAGCGCAAAGGAAAACGGGCGCCGTCATCACAATCAACGGCAATGGCAAGAAAGAGCGGTTCCTGTTCATTCCAGGCGCGAATTTCAACGTAAC
Source organism: Treponema sp. (assembly GCA_031254795.1). Lineage (GTDB taxonomy): Bacteria > Spirochaetota > Spirochaetia > Treponematales > Breznakiellaceae > JAIRKH01. The sequence continues at coordinate 12,378 of JAIRTS010000148.1, read as the reverse complement.
GGAAGCGGCTTTTTTCCTCACCTTTGGAAAAAGAGGCAAGTCGTTCCAGTATCCATTGCGTTATTTTACGCTGACCAGTTCGTTCGGCGTGAGAAGGAATCCGGTGACGGGCGCCGTAAAAAACCATGATGGATTAGACCTTGCCGCGCCCCTAGGCTCCGAGGTCTATGCGGCTCAGGCAGGCGTTGTCACCGACATTGGGAGTGACGCCATATACGGCAACTACATCGTCATTAAACATGAGGGCGCATGGGCGAGTCTTTATGGACACCTCTCAAAAATAGAAGTCAGGTTGCAAGCCTCCGTACAAGCAGGCGATCTTATCGGAAGGGTAGGGTCGACGGGGCAATCAACAGGCCCCCACCTGCATTTTGAGTTGAGGCAGAACGGCAAGGCTCAGGATCCAGGAAAATATCTGTTTAAGAGTAATTAGGGAAATAGTGGAAAAACTCATGAAAACCATTGGACTCTTTTGGAAGCCATTTTGGAAACCGCTCATGATGGGTTGCTTTTTTCTCATCTGGGCGCTGGAAACGCCGAAGGCGGAATCAAAGGAAAGCGCGCGCGTCCTTATTGACGGTTCTTTGACAGCTTCGGCAAATAATCCCGCTGGTTCCTCAATCTCCCTCTCGTATATAAGCTCGGCGGTCGTTTCAATCGCCAATGACACCCGTTTTCTTAGAGGCGTAGAAATTACCATTACGGCGCCGCAAACTTATTTCGCCTACCGCGGCAGCCTTGCCGTGGCGATTTATATGGATATGGGAGCGGTTCCGCTTGCAGGCGTTACGGATATAGAAGCCAACGCGGTTCTGTTTGAACCATTGCCGAACAGGATACAAACTGTTTATCAACTTCCCATTCGAAGCGACCACGGTTTGCGCGCCAGTCCGTATGCAACGGTTTCAAACCGCATTGTCCAGCCCTCTTCGTTTCCCCTCCTTGTCAGGATCATGCCCATCATAAAGGGGATAAGCGAAGAGATAGAAAAAATGACATTCACCCTCACCGTGAAACCGATTTTGAGCGCCGAGGGGGCGCTCTCTTTGGCTTTCCGCTATCCCGAACAACTACAAGGCAAACCTTTTATCCTTCTGATTGACGACACGCTCATAGAAAATGTCAACACGTTGCACTTTTTAAAGGAAGGCGAGCATCATCTCACCATACTCTCCGATGATTTTCGCAACGAAACCCGTAAATTCTTTATAGAACGAACTAAAATTTTGGAGCTTACGATTGACTTGCAAGATCCAACCCCGCTTATCTTTTTTGAAGCGCCCGAAAGGACGATCATCTATTTTGACAACGAGCCGGTAAACGCCGCCAAACCGCTTGCGGCGGAGCCGGGCAAGCACGAAATTAAAATTCAGTTGAATGATTATTTGATAATCCGTCCCATTATTATACAGAAGGGAAAGACGTACAAAATATCTTTGCTCGTGGATTTGAATATTTCAGAAGAATAAGAATGCCAAAAACGGGGCGCGGGCGTATGCGGGGATCGCGTCGGCCATTTTTTCGTGTCACATGCGCTCGGCATTCAAAGCCTTGTACAGCTTTCCAGACACAGTGAACTGGTTTTCCCGTGTTCTGATGACCGCAATGCCTTGAGCTTTTGCGGCTTCCAACATGTCTATCGGCAGAGGCCGGGAATTGCACACCACAATCACCGAAATATCCACCAAGCTCGCAACCGCCACCGTGTTTTTGTGCGCCTGTATGGTAATGAGAGCCCCGCCGTCATGAGCGTTTGCCATCACATCGGACAACAAATCCGATGTGTAAGCGCCGGTAAGCTCCGCGTCTTCAAATTCGCTCTGCGCGATCTCCGCGCCCAGCGCTTCCGCAATTTCCCTTATTGTCATATTTTTTCCTTTCATAATCGGAGGCCGCAGTCCACGAAACGCCTTTGTTCGCGTGGTTCGTGTCACGCTTCCTTTGGCGAATTGATATACACCACCGAGCGTACCCTCGTTCCCTTGCCTTGCGCGGAATCAATGGAAAATTCGTCCGACACCCGCTTGGTGTTCGCCAAACCCATACCCGCGCCGAAGCCGAGCGAGCGAATCCATTCGTTGGCGGTCGACCACCCCTCCTGCAAAGCGAGGTTGAGATCCGCAATGCCGGGACCCTTGTCCGAGGCGATCACTATCACCTTGTCCGGCTGAATGGAACAGCGCATAACCCCGCCCACTGAATGCACCACTTGATTGATCTCAAGCTCATAACTCGCGATAGCCACGCGGCGGATAATCTTGGGATCAATATTCCGCATTTTAAGCGCCTTCTTAATTTCCGTGGACGCCCTGCCCGCAAGCTCAAAATCGTACTGTACGGTGGCAAACTCCATATCAGCGGAAGCCGACACGCAATTCCCCTTTTCCTGATTGATTTTCTCAAGGCGCAACACCTCACGGTTCATTTCCGCAAGGAGGGTTCCCACAACATCTTTTGAAGTGAGGACGCCGACCAATTCGTTCTTCTTGTTCACAACCGGATAACGTCCGTACCGGTACTTGTTGAGATAGGAAATGGCGAAAGAAAGCGGCATGTCATCTTCGAGTACGATAACGTTTTTGGTCATGCGTTCGTCGGCGCGGCAATTTATGTATCCCTCGTCGAGGGCGATTACTACATCGTCAATAGATACAAGCCCCACCAGATTCTGGCGCTCATCGACAATAGGCACGCCGGTAATGTAATTTTCCTTCATCAACGCCTGGATATGCCGCATGGAGTCCGTTCTACTCGCCGTGACGACCGCAGTTTTCATCACATCTTTTATTTTTAATTGATAAATCAGTTCCAACACCGCCGATGGAGAATCCACCGTGCTTATAGGTATGCCTTCCAAACTAACGTCGCTCAAATTTTTCTCTGTTTTTCCCGCCTGCGCGTCGATCATTTCAACCTCCTATTAGTTTTTCTATGACGATTGCCGCGCCGTCGTCATCATTTGTTTTATCGCTCACCATGCCGGCGATCTTTTTGACGCGCTCGTCGCCATTTTTCATGGCGACACCCAAGCCAGCCCACCGCAACATGGCTTCATCATTCATGGAGTCGCCCACAGCGGCGGTTTCCTCACGCGGAACGCCGAGTTTTTTTGAGACAATCTCAAGCGCGGTTCCCTTGTTGGTCCTGGGTGGAAGAATCTCAAGAAAGTACGGTTTGCTGGTAAAAAGCGTCGCGCTTTCATCTAAATATGTGTTCAATATGCTTTCAAGCGGTTGTAAAATCATGGGATCCCCGGGAATAAGGAGCTTATAGCAACCTTTTGCCACAAGCCCCCTGAAATCTTCGGCGACAACCTGTTTCAGTCCGGTAAGCTTCTGGTCGTACATGGTGAATTCGTTAGCCTTCGACACATACATAACGTCGTTCTCATATACTTGAACCGCGAAACCCTCAGCCGAACAAAGATCATAGGCTGTGAGCGCCGTTTCCACCGGCAATTTCGCCTCATACACTACGCTGTTCGTACCGCTTTCCATAATAAGAGAGCCGTTGCTGCAAATCAGATACCCGTTCCGCTTGTTCATACCCAGCGTTTTAACAAACTTTTCCATTGCCGCAGGCGTTCTGCCGGATGCAAGAACAATAGAGACCCCTTCCGCAATAGCTTTTTGCACCGCCTTCTTCGTACGGTACGAGATGGTAAGGTCTGAACGCAAGAGCGTATCATCCAAATCAAGAGCAATCATTCGTATCATACGGTAAGAATACCCATATTTGCGTTTATTTTCAATACTGAATTTTAGCCCATAGCAAAAAAAAGGATAATAGTGTATAGTAAAAATATGGGGAATACATACGTATTTGTTAACCAGAAAGGCGGCGTAGGGAAGACCACTTCCGCTATAAACATAGGCGCCTTTCTCGCTGAGGCGGATAAAAAGACATTGCTCATTGATTTCGATTCTCAGGCAAATCTTTCAAGCGGCGTAGGGCTTTCTGGCGTAAAACCCGGCGTTTACGAGCTTATATCCGGCGTCGCCGATATTAACGAAGTGATAAAAGAAACCTCTGTTCCGGGTCTCTTCGCCATTCCCGCAAGCATAGATCTGTCTGGCGCGGCGGTGGAACTGATAGAGCAGCAAGAGAGGGATTTTTTTCTGGCGAAAGCGATTGAACCGGTCAAATCAGTCTACGATTTTATTCTTATTGACTGTCCTCCTTCGTTAGGCGTGCTTACCATTAACGGACTTGTCGCGGCGGACAAGGTGCTTATCCCGATGCAATGCGAATATTTTGCCATGGAAGGGCTTTCCTTGCTCCTGCAAACCATCAAACGCATCCAGAAACTGAACCCGCGGCTCGACATAGGAGGCATCTTCTTCACCATGTATGACGCCCGCACCAGGCTGACCCAGCAGGTGGTGCGGCAGGTAAGCTCCCATTTCAAGAAACAGGTGTTCAACGCCATTATTCCGCGCAACATCAGGCTTTCCGAGGCGCCGTCTCATGGTCTGCCAATCTCTCAATACGATCCTCAATGCATAGGCGCAAAGGCGTACAAGATGCTTTCAGAGGAGTTGATCCGCCGTGGCTAAAACGTCCAAATTCGGTTTAGGCAAGGGGTTGGACGCTCTGCTTCCAGCCGATGACGAAAATGACGGCATGCAAAGCGGACGAGCTGTAACCGAACACGGTGAAGACGTGGTGATTTCTCTGCCTCTGACAAAAATCCGCCCAAATCCGAATCAGCCGCGTAAATTCTTTGATGAAGCCGCGCTCAACGAGATCGCGGCTTCCATTAAAGAACACGGCGTCATTCAGCCTGTCCTTGTTGAAGAAGGTGGCGACGGCTACATCATCATCGCGGGCGAGCGCCGGTTCCGCGCCGCGGCCATCGCCGGACTGAAGGAAATCCCCGCCATTATCCGCAACTATTCCGAAGAAAAACGGCTTGAGGTCGCCCTTATCGAAAACGTGCAACGCGCGGACCTAACCCCGATTGAGGAAGCCGTGGCCTACAAAAGCCTGATGAACATTACCGGCAAGAGCCAGGATGAAATAGCCGCCAAGGTTGGAAAAAGCCGTTCCACAGTCGCCAACGCCCTGCGCCTCCTCCGCCTGCCGCCCATGATACAGCGGAGCCTCGAAAAAGGCGAGATTACGAGCGGTCACGCGAGGGCGTTGCTCGCCATTTCTGACGCCGCGACTCAAGAGCGGGTGTTCAACGAAATCGTTGCCTGCGGGCTTTCCGTGCGTGAAGCCGAAAAGATCGCGGCGCGGACAGAAAAACCCGCCGCCGCGTCACCTCTGCGGCAACCCTCTAAACAGCGCGATCCGCACTTGGTTGCCCTTGAAGAAGAAATGATAGAAAAACTCGGCGCCAAGGTGAGCGTTGATGGAGACTTTGGCAAAGGTGTCATTCGCATTGAATACTATTCTATGGAAGACTTGGATAGGCTTTACGAGTTGATTGTGACATGAGGCTTTTCAAAAAACGCTTGGATTTTTAGTTGTCGGCGCCGCCTCTAACCGCCGCTTGTGAATAAACCGCCCGGCGTTAGAAGACGCGCCCTAGAAGGCGCCCCTTTTGGGGACGCCTTGACAAACGCCGGCGCCGTCACCGGCTCCAGCGTTCCGCGCCGCTCGGTTATGTAGCTTTCGGCGACGGCACCTTATGCACCTGAACATTGTTTTGGAGCAAATACGCCTCTTTTTCAGGCGGGATGCGGTCGTCGGTGTACATGACGTTGACGCTTTCAACCGAAGCCATTTTCACTACGCCGTTGCTGGAGAATCTGTCGGAATCAAAGAGCAACACAACCTGCCGCGCTTGTTTTGCCAATTCTTGAATGGTTTGCGCTCTGAGGTAATCATCTCCTGTAAAGCCGAACGCCTCGGAAAAACCGCTTGCGCTGATAAAAAACTTGTTCGGCGAGAACATCTGCGCGTTTTCCTGGGCTATTGGCCCCACAAGCACTTGCGAATTACGCTGATAATAACCGCCGAGCAGAATAATGTTGCCATGCGGCGCCTTGTTGATATAATTCGCGATGAATACCGAATTGGTAATAATTGTGACATCCTTTTTCGTATGAGCAAGCTCCTCAGCAAGAATAACACAACATGACCCGCAACCTATCATAACGGTTTCGTTTTCTTCAACACTGGCCGCCGCCGCTTGCGCTATGCGGCGTTTTATTTCGTAATTGTAGACTAGCTCCGTTCCGTCATTAGCGCCGGTTTCGATGTAGGCGAATCCGTGTTCACGGCGGATAAGCCCGCGTTGCTCAAGTTGATCCAGATCTTTGCGGATCGTTACCGGAGAAACGTCCATTCTTTTTGCAAGGTCTGTGACTTCGATACGTTGCTGTTTCGCAATCGCTTCTAAAATTTTACTTTGTCTGTTGTTCATGGTAGAACCTCCTGTAATGGTAAGAAGACATTCAAGTTGTCCTCGTTATGATTATTGTTACTAAAATGCTAATAAATTATCCAAAAGTCAAATTCTTTATCTTCAATCTCATTTAAAAAGAGTGAATCGCCCCGTTATTCTATAATGGGGCGCCAAATTTTTTCAGAAACCAGCGATTCAAATCGAAAGTCCGTATCTCCATTTCAAACGAGCTTGCGGCGATGGCCGGCTTCCGAACAAAAATTCGAAAGAAGACTTCATGATGCGCTGTCGCAAGATTAAATAATCATTAGATAGTATTATAGCATAAGATTTTTGTTTTGTACAGAGGCTTATAGCGGAGTATTTCCTAAAATTTCAGTTTACGAATGAATTGTGAGAGGAATATCCCTTGTCTGAAAGTTCAATATCGTTTATCATAGAGTCATGCGCATTGTCGCCGACTTACACATACACTCGCGCTTTTCCCGCGCCACGAGCAAGAAGCTGACGCCCGCATATCTTGACCGCTGGGCTGCCGTCAAAGGCATAGATTTGGTGGGAACCGGAGACTGTACGCACCCCATGTGGCTTGCGGAGTTGAAAGAACAGCTTGAAGAAGCGGATCCGGGTTTTTACAGGCTTAAAGACAGCTTACGGAACAATTTTGACGCGACAGAGGCTCTGGCGGCGCGATTGCCGAAACCTTTCCGCGCAAGCAATGATCCCGGTTGCCGTTTTGTCTTGACCGGTGAAATCAGCACTATTTACAAGAAAGGCGATAAAACGCGAAAAGTCCACCATCTCGTCATACTGCCGAATATTAAGGCGGCGGAAACGTTTCAAAACCTGCTTGATCGGGTGGGCAATATACGTTCGGACGGACGCCCTATTTTGGGCGTAGATTCCCGGGATTTGCTGCGCCTGCTGCTTGACGCCGATGATCGTTCGCTGCTGATTCCAGCGCATATCTGGACGCCGTGGTTTTCCGCGTTGGGCGCGAAATCCGGCTTTGATTCCATAGACGAGTGTTACGGCGATCTCACCCCGTACATTCCGGCCATTGAGACCGGGCTTTCCTCCAACCCGCCGATGAATTGGGCGCTTTCGAGCCTCGACCAGTTTTCCATTATCTCCAATTCTGACGCCCATTCGCCGGACAAACTGGGGCGGGAAGCGACGATTTTTGAGATGGAACCTTCATATTCCTCCCTGTCAAGGGCGTTGCGCCTTGAGACGGAAGGGCAAAAAAAAGAAGATGTCGCCGGCACCATTGAGTTTTATCCGCAGGAAGGCAAATACCACTACGCCGGACATCGGAAATGTGGCGTCAGCGTGGCGCCGGAAGACGCGGTGCCGGATCGTCTCTGCCCGCAGTGCGGGAAACCGCTTACGGGTGGCGTGATAAGCAGGGTGTTGGAACTTGCCAACCGTCCGGTTGACGAATGGGGCGTTTGCCCTCCTTCTTGGCGCGGTACGAACAAACGTCCATACGTGTCCCTCATTCCGTTGCGGGAATTGCTCGGCGAAGCGCTCAATACCGGATGCGCCTCGAAAAAGGTTGAGGTCTCCTATGCCGCGCTCATTGAAAAGGCGGGCCGAGAAATCGACATATTGATGGACATGCCCATAGACAAAATTGAGGCGCAGATCATCCCATTCGTTTCCGGGGAACTATTGGCTCAAGCCATAGCAAGAATGAGGGCGGGAGAGGTGTTTATACAAGCCGGTTATGACGGCGAATACGGAGTTATCCGGGTTTTCGATCCCCGAAACGAGGATCCGCGCAAAAGGGCGCGTGACGGAACGCTTTTTGGAGAAGAAGCCGCGAATCCACCTGCTCCGTCCTTTTCACAGAAACCGGCGAGAGCGGCGAAAATTTTGCCCCAGCCGGTTGACGCCCGGACGCCGGAAGCCAATCGGCCTTTTTCCCCTGACGCCGAACAGAAAGAGGCTGTTTTGTACACGGGAACCCGCGCGTTGGTCATCGCCGGACCCGGTACCGGAAAAACCGCGACTTTATCCGCCCGCATCGCCCATCTCGTACAAAACGGCGTGGGGGGCGCTTCCATTCTTGCCATAACATTCACCGTAAAAGCCGCCGGGGAGTTGCGGGAACGCATCGCCAAAACCGTCGCGGCGTCCGGGGACATCGCCATCGTCGCCGCGACATTTCATGCGCTTTGCGCCTCAATACTAAAAGAACAAACGCAAACCGCTCTTTTCAACAATTTTAGAATCTTAGACAGCGATGAGCGGGACCGACTGTTGCGGGAAATCTGTCAAGACGCGGGCAGGGAGCGAGCGCTCAAGGAGCGCAGTTTGGGGGATTACATTGACGGGAGAAAGCGGCTGCTCATGCTCCCCCATGAAAAAACGCCGTTCTTGCTTGCAGGTGAGTCAGGCGGCGCGGAAACCATCGTCCGCCATTGGGCGTTTGACGGCGCCGGCGCCGAATTCAACGCGGAAAAAGACCTGCTTTACGGCGCGTATCAGGATCGGCTTCGCAAAGAAGGCGCGTATGACTTTGACGATCTCGTGACCGAAACCGTACGGTTGCTTGCGGAACATCCGCGTGTCCTTTCCCATTACAGAAAACGCTTCCGTTTCATCTTTGTTGATGAATACCAGGACATCAACTTCGCCCAATACGCTCTTATCCGGCTTTTAACCTCGAAAACAACGTCGCTCTGGGTCATAGGCGATCCCAATCAGGCGATCTACGCCTTTCGCGGCGCGGACAAACGGTTCATCGCTAGTTTCAAGACTGACTATCCCGAAGCCAGAATATTCCATCTGACCCGCAGTTTTCGTTGCGCCGCGCCCATCATGACTGCGGCTGGACGGCTCGTAGACGCCGATGTCCACAGCGCAATTGCGGGAGACGCCGCGCTCTTCCGAAGCCATTACGCCAGCGAAAAGGCTGAGGCTGAGGCTATCGCTCGTAAAATAGCGGCGCTTATCGGAGGAACCAGCTTTTTTGCGCTTGACAGCGGTACGGCGGAAGGAAACACTGGCGGCGTTGCTATGGAAGACTGCGTTGTGCTTGTCCGTATGGCGATCCTCGCGGATCCTATCGCCACGGCGCTTGCGGATCACGGCATCCCCTTTAGGCTTATCAAGGAACAGGATGATACGCTCGGCATAACCGTCCACGGCGTCCGTCTTATGACAATGCACGCTTCCAAGGGGCTTGAGGCGGAACACGTCTTTATCCCGGCTCTGGAGGACGGACTCCTCCCGTTCACGCTCTACGGAGACACGCGGGACAGCCATATTGAGGAAGAACGGCGGTTGCTTTATGTCGCCATGACACGGGCGAAACATGGTTTGTACCTTTCATGGGCCAAAAAACGTTTTTTTCAAAACCGCGTTATGAAAAACGAACCAAGCCGCTTCTTCAGTGTTCTGGAACCGCTTGTTCCACTTGCGCAGGAGCGCCCACGCAAGCGCCGTGATAGGGGGGATTCGCCAGACTCGCCGGGCGCGCCAGTTCAAAAAGATTTATTCTGAGAACCGTTCAGCGCCCGCAAGCCAGCGCGAGTTCCGCGTTCCGCCTGATATGCTCCGGCTTGAGCCACGAAAGCCCCATAGCGGTTCCCTTGAAAAACGCCTGTATCTCTTCGTCACTCATGACAAGGATCGCTCGCGCGTCCATGTACGCGGGCAAGATTCCCTCGCTGGTCTCCGCCCCCTTGATTGGCTTCTTGTTGTGGGGACAGACCTCCTGACACATCGTGCAGCCGTAGAGCCTTCGCCCCCATTTCTCGGCGACGCGCCGGGGGACAGACGCCTCGTTTCCCGACGCGTACCACTGGATGCACTTGTTCCGCTCAATGCCGCCTTCGCGCCGGATTGCCTGTGTAGGGCAGGCTTCCACGCAGAATCCGCATGTCTCACACGCGGAGCGGTTTGATTCAGGCGCGTCGCTTTCAAGCGGGAAGGGGAGGGTCATGGCGGCGATGATGACAAGCGATCCCGTTTCCGGCGTTATAACGAGGCTGTTGCGCCCCTGGACGCCAAGCCCGCAGGCAAGAGCCAATGGCTTTTCCGGTATTGGCGAGTTGCAAAAAATGCGATAACTGGAGCGGCGGTCCGCATAAACGCCGCTTGAATTCATGCCGCTGGCATGACTGCCGCTGAACAAGCGCCTGAATGTTTGCGAGAGCTTCTGCAACCGTTTGACCGCTTCTTTGTAATAGTTGCGTCGCGCAAAAGGAGCAATATATGCGCGGCAACTTTCCTCAATTTCTTTTTCAGCGGGCGAACATTCAGCCGCCGAATCCTCGTTTCCGTATGACAAAGCCGCCACTAACAACGATGGCGAGCCTTCTCCCCAGCGCTCTTTGAGAACGCTGGGGTCTTTCAGACCGACCGCATTTTCAGAAAGTATAAAAGGAGCAAGAATACGAACGCGGCTAAATCCGGCATCCAACGCCATAGCGCGTATGGTTTCTTTCAAAGCGTCCATACTTCAACAATCCATCTCTTTACACATCTATATAAGTTGCCGGCAGTCAACCATACCCTCCAGCCTCTCCAAAACTTCCTTGGATACATAATCTCTGTTAGAGCTATTCTTAAACGTCACATAACATTTTGGCTATTTACGGCGGTTTGGCGGAGAAAAACCGCACAAAGGGCGCAGCCCGACTACGTTTTTTTGTAGCCCCAAGCCACCCACCGCAAGCGGCGAAGCGTAGCGTCCACAGCCCCGTTACGCGAAGTTGGGCGCATTTTACAATATTTTCAGTTATAATCCATCAAAACATTTTTTAATCCATTCATTTCTTCTATGTAATGTTTTTTCCACGGTTCCAAACCTCCAACTAAGGTTGAAAATATTTTCTCGCCTTTGCCGAAAAATTGTATCCCTATTGTAAGACGTATGTTTGTATGAAGATTTGAATCTTTTTCAAAGTCATAATATACATATGAATTACTTTTGCTGCAAATTGTTTTCCATGGAAGTTCTATTTCAACTATTGATGGTTTTGAATAATAATGTATCCTTTCATTATTTATAATTTCTGAAACATAATATTCATGTTTTATTTTTTGATTGCCGGCTATTTCCTCACAATCAATCAAAGAGCAGACTCTCATTTTTTCGCCCTGCCGCAGTGTAAAATATTTATGGCCGTTTGATATATTCCGGTAATATTTTGATAGTTTATTATTTATAAAGAAATCAAATGCTTTTTCTGTACTTAATGGCGCATTTATGGTATATTGAATATTAACCATATTCGCCAATTTAACTATTTCACGCATGGATATCTCCTTTCATAAGCATGATTTTAATATTTCTTTTCGTCAATAGTGTTTACAAAATATTTTTCAAGAAAATTTAAGTCCCATTTCGCATAACCTTCCATCTGTCGCGACTCTTCAAGGAGACGGCGGCGCGGACTAAAGCCCGGCGTCAACCCAAGACTTCGCGGCGGCGCCACTCCGGCGTCGTTCCGCAGAAACGCGATCAGGGCTGGCAAAATGCGCCGCAGCAACGGCACGGGAATGGAGCGTTCCCTCAGCATAGCTGGACCAGATAGACTGGGGGCGTGGAATGATATCCGTTGCGGAGGACGAGTGGCTTTAACCCCGAAGCGCAAGCAACTTTGTTATGCGCTTTGCGGCGGGGAGGCTTATTTCACCTGTTCCACCGCGCCGTTTATTTTTAACGTAACTATTTCCAGGTTTTCCAGGCCGTCATTGTCAACGACTTTTACGGCTATGGCGTGTAGACCTGTTTTGAATACCTGGGTTTGTTTTCCTTCCTTGTCGATAATGATTGACGGCCTAAAGCCTTTTTCTTTGTTGTAGGCAAAATCCCAGCTATAAAACTCAATGCCGGCGGCGCTTTGTCCTGTAGCGACCAGTTCGATTTTCCGGCTTCCCTTTTCGTCCTTTGACAATTCGTTGATATGAACGCCTATTGCGGGCTTTGTGGCTATGGGGATAATTTCTTCGACTGTTACCAGTTTTATGATGCGGTCTTCCTTGTTTTTCAGGCGGGCGACTTCCTC
>JAIRTS010000123.1 GCA_031254795.1 Treponema sp. | reverse complement strand
CCGCCTTGACACTTTTTGTGTTTTGATCTAGTTTACAGTATGCGTAGTGCTTCTCTTCATATAAATAGCGCCATTCCAGAAGAGTATCAAGAAATTGCGGCGGCTTTGTTTCTGGAAAATTCATCTCTTGAAACGGTTGACCAGTTCGCTCATGTTTTAGGGATAGGAAACGATTATAAACGCTTTCTTGCGATAACAGACACCACGGAAATTCACAAACGCTTGGCGCATTTTCAGAGCAATCTGAACATCCTGATCCAGAAAACTTGGGTGGAAAAAGCGGACGAACTCCGCAAGGAAAAATTGCAGGATCGGACGCCGGATTTTATTGAGCAAATTGAAAAAGGCGATTACCAAAAAGCATTGAAAGATTTCAATGGCATTCTCGACGAATTGGCATACCTTTTCTTCGGCATACAGAGTCATAAAGAGGATTTCACCGAGTACACGTTCCGTATTGACACCCAGATGGGGCTTTTCTGGTGGTACGGCAGCCAACTGGCATCTTTCAAACAAACCGATTCAGATCACCTCAAAGCGCTTTTGGCGCTCGGCATTTGCTATTTGACGAATTTTTGATTTTTTACATAACAGTATTGACAGAAGTACAATAAGATGGTATAATTCATAGTATTATTATATGTTTTATAACATATTATATGTTTATACTTTGAGGAGACCATCATGGCAACCAAAACCAACATTGAGCAATGGGGCTTTGAAACCAAACAACTGCATATCGGGCAGGAAAACGCGGATCTCGCGACCGACGCCCGTGCGGTTCCCATTTATCAGACCACATCCTATGTGTTCCACAACGCAGCTCACGCGGCCGCGCGGTTCAACTTAACCGACGCGGGCAACATCTACGCCAGACTGACCAACCCTACCCAAGGCGTACTTGAGGCGCGTGTCGCCGCGCTGGAAGGCGGATCTGCGGCTTTGGCTGTGGCGTCAGGCGCTGCGGCCATCACCTACACTTTCCTGACCCTCGCTCGCGCCGGCGATCACATCGTGTCCGCGAAGACCATTTACGGCGGCACGTACAATCTCCTGGAACATACCCTGTCCAAGTACGGAGTCTCCGCCACCTTTGTGGAGCCTGACTTGGCGGAATTTGAAAAGGCGATCAAATCAAACACCAAAGCGATCTTCATCGAAACCCTAGGCAACCCCCATTCAAACATCATTGATATTGAGGGGCTTGCAAAAATCGCCCACGCGAACAAAATCCCGCTTGTGGTGGACGACACTTTCACCACGCCGTACCTGCTCCGGCCATTTGAACTCGGCGCAGACATCGTGGTACTCTCAGCGACCAAGTTCCTCGGCGGACACGGCGTCACGCTGGGCGGACTTGTCGTAGAAAGTGGTAGATTTGACTGGGTAGCGAGCGGCAAATTTCCACAGCTTGTAGACCCGAATCCAAGCTACCACGGCGTTTCTTTCGCCAAAGTTGTAGGGCCTGCGGCGTTTGTCACCAGCATCCGCGCCCTGCTGTTGCGGGACACCGGCGCCGCCATCGCGCCACTCAACGCCTTCCTTATTTTACAGGGCATTGAAACGCTCTCTTTGCGCGTAGAGCGCCACGTCCAGAATACGCTCAAGGTGATCGAATATCTCAAAACTCAGCCCAAGGTTGAAAAAATCCATCATCCATCCCTTCCGGATGATCCGAGCCACGCCCTGTACAAAAAATATTTTCCAAACGGCGCGGGTTCAATTTTCACCTTTGAGATCAAGGGCGGCCAAAAAGAAGCCCATGAGTTCATTGACCGGCTCCAAATTTTCTCGTTGCTCGCCAATGTCGCTGATGTGAAATCCCTAGTCATCCATCCGGCGACCACCACCCACTCCGAATTGAACGAAGTTGAATTAGCCGAACAGGGCATTAAACAGAACACCATCCGTCTTTCCATCGGCATTGAGAACATCAAAGATATTATCGCCGATCTTGATCAAGCGTTCGGAAAGTGAGAAAGCAACCAGAAAAAAACTGACAGCGACATATTTTACACTCACAGTTATTTGAGCCTTCTATATAAAATTTTGATAATAGTATTGTCATTTTTTATATAGAGGCGGCTTATATGGCGGGAGCTGGAATACGTCGATTATTTGGCAAGAACTTAAAGCGCATACGCTTACAACGAGGTTTATCTCAGCTTCAATTGTCCATGGCAACAGGGTTGACGCATAATTTCATCAACGACATCGAAAAAGGCGACAAATGGCTTTCATCCGAGAGCTTTGACAAACTTATTTCCGCTCTTGACATCGCGCCGTACTGTTTTTTTATATCTGAAAACGGAGGCAATCTGTCCGCGAACGCCGATCCGTACCTCATTGATTTTTCTGATTCTCTCCAGAAGATGGCGCATGAGTTGCAACAGCGGTACGGAAATGAATCGGCGAGACTGACGCCGCCGCCGGCCAGCGCGGACAAAACCGCTGAATGACAAGCGGCGCTGGCGCCTATATCATTCTCCGCACCGCCTCGACAATGGCGGCGTGTTCCTGAACGTGTATCCGTTCCGCAAGCGTTTCCGGCGTGTCGCTGGAAAGCACGGGTACCGCGCGTTGCAGGATGATTTGCCCCGTATCGGCGCCTACGTCGACAAAATGCACGGTGCAACCGGACTCTCGCTCCCCCGCGTCAAGTACGGCGCGATGCACGTTTTCGCCGTACATGCCCTGACCTCCGAATTTGGGAAGAAGGCTGGGGTGTATGTTGATCATTCTGGATGCGTATACGGCGATAATATCCCCACTCAAAATCGACAAAAAACCCGCGCATACGATGAAATCGATCCGCAATTCAAGGGCTTTCGCCAAAATCCGGTTGGATAGCTCCAGCCGTCGCGCCTGTTTGGGAAGGTTTTTGTCAGGAAGAATGGTAAACGCGGGAATTCCGGCGTTTTTCGCCCGTTCAAGGGCGAAAGCATTGGGTTTATCCGAGACAACTGCGGCAATCACTCCATTTCCAAGCCCATCTTGCCTTTCCGCGTCAATAAGCGCCTGCAAATTCGACCCGTTCCCAGAAACAAGCGTCAAAATATGTTTCACTTTTTCATTTCCGGTGTTCAGACAAAACGCGCCTGTCTTGAGCCTTTTTCCACCCTGCCGATTTCCCACGCGGGGAAGCCGTTTTCTTCAAGGAAAACTTTCGCCTGCGCCGCGTCTTCTTGCGCTGTCGTCAGCACAAATCCAATGCCCATATTAAACGTCTCAAACATGACCCTGCGAACTTCCATGTCCATCCTGAGAATTTCCATTCCCGCAGCTTCGGCTTCGCCGCCAGCAACGCCGCGTTTCAGGGAGTCATTCGCATCGACTCGGCGCATGTCGCGGCTCACACCGTATGCAATGCGGTTGAAGAGCGCTGGAATTGTCCAACTTCCGGTTGAAATAACCGCGTCATAATCCGCTTTGAACATGCGCGGGATATTTTCATAAAAACCGCCGCCTGTGATATGCGCCATGCCCCGAATGTCAATGCGCTCCATTAAACGCAAAACAGGTTTTACATATATGCGAGTCGGCTCAAGAAGGGCGCGGCCTATGTTCATGCCGCCAAAGTCCTCGTCCAGATCGGGTAGCACCTTGCGGATGAGGCTGAAGCCGTTTGAGTGCGCGCCAGACGCGGCTATACCGATGAGCGCGTCTCCTTCCCTGACGGCGCCGCCGTCAATGATGTTTTTGCGGTCGACCACGCCCACGCCGAAACCGGCGAGGTCGTATTTGCCTTCATCATAAAATCCGGGCATTTCGGCGGTTTCTCCTCCCAGCAACGCGCAACCCGCCTCGCGGCACCCCATTGCGACACCTTCCACCAGCTCGGACGCGACATCGGCGTCGAGCTTCCCGCATGCAAGGTAATCCAAAAAGAAAAGCGGTTTGGCGCCGTGACACAAGATGTCGTTCACGCACATCGCCACACAGTCGACGCCGACCGTCCTGTATGTCTTCATTCTGAAGGCTATGTCCAGTTTGGTTCCGACTCCATCGGCGCCAGACACCAGTACGGGGTCTTCCATTCCCTTTCCCGCATTGACATACTCTTTTAGAGAAAACATGCCCGCAAAACTGCCAATACCGTTCAATACGGCCGCGTTGGCTGTCGCTTTAGCCAATTCCCGGTATTTGCCGACCGCGCGATAGCCCTCCTCTATGTTTACGCCCGCTTCTCTGTAATTCATGGCGGAAGTATAGCACCAACAGGGAAATATTACAATGACACAAACCGGTTTGGAATTTTTTGTGATATGCGGTATATTTTATAATAGACCTTATGAAAAGGGATGTGAATGATTAAAAAAATAGTTTTGCTGCCGCTTGTCTGTTGCTTTGTAAGCGAGGTGTTCGCGGATGATTGGAATGCGGACTTGTTGGATACGGCGCGGCGCGTCGACTATATGTCCGCAATTGAAAAAGACGTTGTTTTTGAACTGAACAAAGCGAGAAGCGATCCTCAGCGATACGCCGAGAAGTACATCAAACCGATACTCGCCTATTTTTCCGGGAAAATATATGCGGAGCCGGGGAAACCCAGAATCACTACAAAAGAGGGGATAAGCGCCGTATATGCGTGCATCGGCGCGATGGCGAAACAACAGCCTGCGCCGCCCCTCGCGCCGGAGCGGGGCATGTGTTTTGGTGCTCAGGATCATGTGCGGGATATGTCCGGCAATGTCGCGGGACATATGGGCAGCGACAAGAGCGATCCCGCCAAGCGCATAAGCCGCTATGGACAGTGGACGAATACATGGGGCGAGAACATCGCCTACGGCGCCGCGACTGGACGTGATATTGTCATTGAATTATTGATTGACGACGGCTCGCCAAACCGAGGCCATTATAACAACAACATGAGCAAGGCGTTTGGCAAGATCGGTGTTGCTACTGGTCCGCACAAGAGCTACGGAACCGTGTGTGTCATTGATTTTGCGGGCGGCTATACGACCAACGCGACCTACGCCGCGCCGCCCGCGCCCATTGCGCCGGTTGAAACATGGACGGTCGTCCTCACCAACAGAAGCGGGTACACATGGTCCAAGTTGTACATAGCCGGAAAAAGAACTTCAACGTGGGGAAACGATATGCTGGCGGGCGCGGCGGCGGGCGCAAAAATAAGACCTGATGGCAGAATCGCTCTGCCGCTCCCAAAAGATGTCGCGGTGTACGACATAAAAATCGTTGCGGATACGGGACAGATATATTATTTGTTCAACCTAGATCGCAATAGGCATGTGCCTACGCCATCGTCTTCCGGATTACAACATCTCTTTTATGTGGAGAAATTTACTTTAACCACACAGGATACTTCCGGGAGAAAATGACGCAAAGCGCGTCCATTGTGGCTCGCCTCCTCTCACGCGGAGACAAAACAGCGCCGCATAACTTTTTACCCTTGCCAATCACTTCTCTTCTATGATACTATACCATTATGAATACATTGATGTTTCCAGACGATTTCTTGTGGGGAACCGCAACTGCCAGTTATCAAGTGGAAGGCGCCGCGCACGAAGGCGGACGGAGCGAGAGTATCTGGGATACATTTTGCCGCATACCGGGCGCGGTATACGCCGGAGAAAACGGCGACACGGCCTGCGATCAATACCATCATTATAAAGAAGACGTGGCTCTCATAGCAAAACTGGGCTTCAAGAGCTACCGTTTTTCTATCGCGTGGCCCCGTATTTTGCCGAATGGCGCCGGAGCGGTGAATAAAGAAGGTGTCGCCTATTATCGCAACCTCTGCGCCGAGTTGCGCAAGCATGGCATACAGGCATGCGCCACGCTGTACCATTGGGACCTGCCGCAGGTCATTCAGGACAAGGGCGGCTGGGCGAAACGGTTCATTGTGGAGGCTTTTGTTGAATATGCGAAGGTCTGTTTTGCGGAATTGGGTGATTGCGTGGATCAGTGGATAACCATAAACGAACCGCTCTGCGTTACATTTATGGGATATTTGACGGGAATGCACGCGCCCGGCGTCAAAGACCCGGCGCAAGCGGCGAGCGCGGTTCACCATGTACTGCTGGCGCATGGCGCGGCGATCAGGGAGTACCGGAAAACGGGTCTCACAGCGCCTATCGGCATTACGTTGAACATCAATACGCCCCGTCCGGCGACTAAGCGAAAAGCGGATGTTGAGGCTGCCTGCAGAGCGCAGGCCTTTGAGGCGGAAGTGTTCCTATTCCCGCTTATTGGCAAAGAGTATCCTGAAATCGTCCTGCAAGCGGGCTGGAAATTTCCTGTTGAACCGGGCGATTTAGCCGCAATAGCAGAAAAAATGGACTTCATCGGACTGAATTACTACTTTGAAAATGCCGTCGCATGGGACGAAAACTCCCCCGGCAAGTATTCCACGGTCCCGTTCTGGCAGAAACGCACGGACATGGGCTGGCCTGTGGTTCCACAGGGGCTTTACCGTCAGATTAAGTTCGTAAGTGAAGCGACGGGTGGAAACCTCCCCATTTATATCACCGAGAACGGCTATGCGAACCCCGATTCGGTCGATGAAGATGGCAGGGTTCACGATGAAAAACGTATAGAGTATCTCAAAAAACATTTGAGCGTTTGTTCAACTTTGATTAAAGAAGGGGTTAAACTCAAAGGCTATTTTGTATGGTCGTTTCTTGACAATTTTGAGTGGGCGTGGGGATACTCAAAACGGTTCGGCATTCTCCATGTTGATTATAAAACCCAAAAACGGACGCTGAAAGACAGCGCCTATTTCTTTAGGGATGTTATGGCCGGTTTCGGAGAGTGGTAATTTGGCGTCCATAAACTCCGCGTCCGTAAAGGCGTTTTTTGAAAACCCGCTTTTTCTCGCGCCGATTACAAGCTGGTTCCTTGCGCAGCTTATCAAGGCGGTGGTTGTGTTGTCCGGCAGACGCAGAAAGACGATGAAAGAAGTGTTTGAGGCCCTTGCGTGGCGTACGGGAGGCATGCCTTCAAGCCATTCGGCGCTCGTCACCTCCATGACGACCTCGGCGGCCTTCAAAGAAGGGCTCGATTCAAACGTGTTTATCATCTCTTTGTGGTTCACCCTGATTGTCATACGGGACGCAATGGGCGTGCGGCGCGCTTCCGGCATACAGGCGTATGTCTTAAACCTTTTGGGAAAAAAGGTCGCCGAAAAAACGGGAATTGAATACCACCCGGTTAAAGAGATCCACGGACACACCCCGCTTGAAGTGGTGGTCGGCGGACTGCTGGGCATTTTCATCGCCGCAGCGTATGTTTTTTTGTAGGATAGAGCATGTCTTTGAAATCGCGGATCATCCCTGCCGTTTTAATCGCCCTCTGTTCCCTGGGCTTTGCGGCGTTTCTTTTCAGAGCGGCGGAAAGAATCATGCCCTATGAGGGGAGCAATGGGTACGCGGCGCTGACATTTGACGCTTCGCGCTCAGACAGGGAGATCGGCGAACGCCTTTCACAGATCAGCTTTGGCGGCGGCTACATTTCAGAGTCAACGCAAACGGTTTTTTTGGATAATTTCGGCGAAGTGGAGGCGATTCCTTTAGACGCGTGGGAGGGACGTGTAGAAGATTTTGATCCGAGGCGTGATGGATACGCCGAGAAACTCAAGGCGTTTTTTGTTCGGGGCGACAAACGATTGTTTTTTGTCCCGCTTTCGGCAGAAGCGAACAAACTTGGCGCCCGGAACATACAAGCGGCTTTTGTGGAAGCGCTTGGCGACATTCCTTTTTCCGTTGAGTTTTTGGGCTACGACAGGCCTATCGCGTTTTACTTTGCGCTGTTCGCCGCCGCGTCGTTCTTGGCGACGCTGGCGTCAGGGCTTCCGGTGATGACCATTGCGCTTGCGCCGCTCCTTGCGGGCTTTGCCTTTATCGGCTCCCCGGGGTTGGCGCTCTCGGCGATTGTGTTCATCATGGCGAGCGTCATTACGAATCCGTTGCGGGCATTGTTTGTGGCGCGGCGCTACGGAGACGCAAAAGAAACAATTTGGGCGCGGCTGACTTACTTTTTTCATCCTGTTAAAAGCATAACACTGAATATCAAACCTATGGCGGACGGTTCCGCGCGTAGCCGTCGCCTGCAGGGTATAAAACCGGTTGGAATTGCGCTTCCCGCGCTTTTGCTCTTTTCGCTTACCGGCATGTATGTGTACATCGGAGCGCTTAACAATGTGCCGCTTGGTTTTGGAGGGGCTGTTATTGGATGCAGTTGCATTGTTTTGACGCTCGTTGTGTGGGCGGAATCGAACAGGGGCGGCTCACAGAATCATATTAGATTCACACCGGTGCCTATTATCGGAAGCATCGCAAAAGCGCCGTTGTTTACCCGCGCCGCCGTTCCTTTTACCCTCGCGGCTTTTCTGGCTTTGGCGCTGCCTGATACATTGGGGCTTGCTTCGTACCGCGAGCCTTCCGACTATCTGAAAGATCAGCTGATTCAGGCGAGCGATTACGAAGCGCATCTCGCTTTTCAAACTTCGTTTTCGTTTACTCCCCTTGGAGAAGAGCGCAAAGCGGAAGTTGACAACGGATATCTACAGTACCAACTCGGAGATGACGGCCTCATAGCCGGAGCAAATTACGCCGGCTATTTGACTGGTACGCCAGGTCTTCCGAAAGCGCGGAACGACTCCGGCGGCGCTGGAGTAATTCAAGAAAAAAATGACGGCGATTTTGAGCGGTTTCCCCAGTTTCCACTGGAGAACCTTGTGGATTTTTTAAGTGAATCAGAGCATAATGAACAAAATAGTGTAAAGACCGGTATTGAGACGTGGGACATGCTTCCTATAGCCTTGCTCATCTTGCCGTGTATTCTTGCGTTGTTTAATATCGGACAGAAAAGGTACAGGAAAAAGAATATGCTAATATATAGTGAGAAATGGAATTTGTTCCGTAAACGGATAGCGGCATGAGAAGGATGTATTCGTTTCCTCGCGGAGGTTTTGTTTTTGAAGATCCCTATGCGCCACGCGGCGTGTCAATAGAGACGGCGTTCTTGCCGGTGTTCTCGGTGATACCCTTGATCCAACATACGGGCAACAAGGCGTACCCCATTGTGTTTATTGGGGAATATGTCAAAGAAGGCATGTTGATAGGACGCGGCCAAGGGCCGGGCTCCGCAAACATTCACGCGACAGTGCCGGGAAAAGTTGTGCGTATGGCTTCATGGAAAACCGTAGATGGCGTTGTCAACGACGCTCTTGTCGTACGCATGGAAGGAAGTTTCGAGCGGCTGGGGAAGAAAGAAACCGTATACCCGTGGAGCGATCTGCCGCCATCTGAATTGCAACGGCTCATAGCGGAACATGGCATAGTTGAATTGGACGCGGGAGGGAGGCCGATAGCTGACATCCTGAGCGCCCTTAACATGGAGAAAGACGCGATCACGCTGGTTATCCGGTGCGTGTTTGACGATCCGTGGCTTGTAGCGGACAGGGCGATCTGCGAGGAGCGGATCAAGGAAATTGTCGAAGGCGGCTTTATCACCGCAAAGGCATGCGACGCGAAAAACATCGTATACGCTGTTTCATATACGGAAAAGCGGCTTATAGACAACATACAAAAAACAGTGAAAGCCCTGCAAAATTTGCATTCGCTTCCAACGCCCATAGCGGTGGTCCCTGTGGGGAACAGATACCCTCAACACAACCAGCGGGAACTTGAACTGGTGCTTAGAGAGTATGAAAAAAAAGAAAACGCCGTATTGGGGTGTCTTTTTATGACAAGTCCTTCTACATTGTCAGCGATACACGACGCGGTGAAGCTCCACAAGCCCATACTGGACAGATACATCGCCGTAGGCGGCTCCGCGGTGAAAACGTCCAAGGTGTTCAAGGCGCGTATAGGGACGCGGTTGCGCGATCTTTTTGAGCAGTGCGGCGGGCTCATAGCCCCTCCCGCTCGGATAGTGATAGGATCGCCTTTAGCAGGGCGCGCCGTGCTTGATCTTGACGAACCGGTGACGAAAACAAGTTACGCGGCATTGGCGCTTTTGGAAAAGGATGTCGGCGGCACGGTTTCGAGAAGCTGTATTGACTGCGGGGAATGCCGCGCGATTTGCCCCACAGGGCTCGATCCTGAGCTGTTGTACAAACAACTCACCTGCGGCGCCGAGCGTCCGTCTGTTTTAGAGTGCCACGGATGTGGGTGTTGCGAAGTGGTCTGCCCCTCGCGGTTGCCCGTCAGCACGACCATCTATACAGCCGCGAAGGAGTCGCATATATGAGACCTCAGGTAAATCTTTCCCGTCCTACCGCGAGCAGGATGTGGCTGGCAAGCCTGGCCGCTTTTTTGGCGATCCTGCAGTCTTCCTTAACTGACTCCTTCCTGTCGTTTATTATAGCGGTGACTGTGGCTCTCGCGGCGTTTTTCTGCGAGTTCATCATCTACTTCAGAACCGAAAAGTCCAGCATGATCAAGGATGGGAGCGCCATTACATCAGCTCTGGTCTTGACCCTGATGCTGCCGAACCATATCAACCCCGTATATGCGGCGATAGGCGTGGTTTTCGCCATGATCGTTGTTAAGTACAGTTTCGGCGGACTCGGCTCCAACTGGCTGAACCCCGCGATAGGCGGCTGGCTTTTTATCCGTTTTACATGGACTCCCGCGTATGAGCAGGCATTGGGAAACGCGGCGTCTGCGGGGAACGGGACTTTTGACGGTGTTGTCACCGATTTTTTGAACAAGACCGTGTTCTCGGCTTTTGGCGCGGAACTGCCCGACGGATATATAACGCTTCTCAACGCGACCGGCGCAGGCGTCGTCGCGGACAGAGGTGTATTGGCGCTCCTCGTGGGGACTATCCTCCTTCTATCGTCTCAGGCGAGCCGTGTGTGGACATCCGTCGTCTACCTCGGGGCATACGGGCTTCTGATACGGCTTTTCGGCGCGTTGCCCGCTGGCGGCGGTTTTAGCGCCGGCGACATTTTAAGCGGATTTCTGTCGGGTGGAACATTGGTAACGGCGTTCTTTCTGGCGCCGGAACCGGTTACTGGCCCAAAATCAACGCAAGGGGCGTTAATCGCCGCTTTTATAACGGCTGTTTTTTCCTTCATTTTCAGGTATTTAGGCGGGGAACTATATGGCGCGTTCTTTGCGGCGGCTCTGTTGAACGCGTTGGTTCCCATTGTCCGAGGCATTGAAAGCCGGTTTCTGTATGCAAGACGGAGGGTCGCGCTGTGAAAAATGCTGGCATCGTACTTGCATGGATAGCCGGATCGCTCCTTGCCGGCTGGCTTTTGTTCTTTTTTACCCGCTCCCTCCAAAGCGACGTGTTTATACAGGCGGTGAATAAGACGCTCATGCAGGCGGAAGATACGAGACGTGTGGAAAAAAACATGCTCGGCAGAACATCGCTGGGGAATTGGCATCGGTTTGTCGACGCAGACGGCCAAGTGGAAGGCAACGCTCTCCTTTTCTCCATTTTTGACAATGGAATTTTGGTTCCGTGCATAGCGTTTGTCCCCATTACTGGTGAAAACGCCGGTAAGATCGAGATTCTTCCCCTGAATAACCACGCAAGGGCGGTTTTCCCTTATATTCATCAGGGAGAAATTGACATTTACCGTAGGCGTATCGAAAAGGAGGTATTGCCATGACAAAAAACGCGATTCAGATTTTTTTTAATACACGCAATCCTCTTTTTACGCTGATGTGCGTGGGACTCTTGCTTTTCTCTTCAAGTCGGTTGTCGTTTGCCATTGTGATTGCCGCCGCCCTTGTGTGGGTGTATGTCTTAACCGCGTTAGTGGTCTTTGCGGCGCGTCCGATATTGCCGAGGGACGGGCGGAGCGTCATTGTGGTCTTTTTATCCAGTCTCATTACAATTTTTTTTCTCTTTGTTCTCTGGTTTATAAGTCCTCTGTTGACAATAGAGCTTTTGTACGTTACAGCGCTGGTTCCGGTTTGTTTTATTGGAACGTTTCCTCTTGAGAGACTGGACTCGCTCAATGTGTCAGAGACGGCGGTCGAAACGTTGAGCCAAGCCTGTGTAACAGGATGTGTTATCATCGCGCTTTCCCTTGTCAGAGAGCCATTAGGTTTCATGACGCTTTCATTTCCGGGCGGCGCGCAGGGTTTTATCGAATTGTTTAACGCCTCTGGCGCCACCGACTTCTTTCCATTGCGGATATTGGCGATGGCTTCCGGCGCGCTTCTCCTGTTAGGATACATAACCGCGTTGTTTTACACAATTATAAACCGTTCAAGAAGGAGGCCCGTATAATGGCGGCTTTAGTATCGGCGGCTCTTTTCGCAAGCCTTTCTCTCAATCTGATAGTCCAATTTGGATTAGGAATTGAAGAGATGCCGGAAGACGGTGTTGTACGCTCATTGCCTTTTTTTCAGGCAGGGGTATTGTTTGTAACGGTTTTTGCGCTCTGGGCTTTGTTCTCTTATATTGTCACGCCGTTTTTCTCCGTTCTTTTTAAGTACTTTCTTTTGTTTCCTTTCTCCATGCTTTCCTGTTGGGCGCTTGAACTCGCCGCAAGTCGTTTTATCCCGAAGATCATTCCTCAAAAGAAGCTGTTCAACGCGGCGACGGCTTATAATGGACTTGCTTTCACGGCGTTGACGCTTACGTTGCACATAGCTTCAACCGTATTGGAGGCTTTTGTTGTTTCATTGAATTTCTCTTTGGGAGTTCTGTTCTCGATCTTCATACTGGACGAAATTCAGAGACGCTCTTCTTTTGAGGCTGTACCCGTATTCTTGCGGGGAAAGCCCTTGCGTCTTATATCCATGGGATTCTTGTCAATTATTTTTAGTTCAACTGCGGCAATTCTGTTAATCGCTTTATTAAGCGCAACCTGATATCAACGTCAGCCGAATAATTAGGAGAATAATAAAAAAAATGAAAAAACGGGCAAACTTCATCTTGGGTTCGCACAATCACCTTCCTTTTGGAACAACCGATGATGAATTTGAAAAAAATTACCGGGAAAAACTCAAACCGTTTATTTCAACATTAAATAAATATCCTCAAATTCCGGCTGTTTTGCATTATTCTGGCGTTCTTCTCTACTGGCTGGAGCGGGCGCATCCTGAATTTCTCATGCTTCTGACAGACATGATCTCCAGAAAACAGATTGAATTGTTAGGGGGCGGTTTTTACGAGCCTATGTTTCCCTTGATCCCGCCATCCGATAAGATTGGGCAAATCGAGTTGCTGACAACCTATCTCCGCAAGCAATTCGGCAAACGCCCCTTGGGTTGCAGATTGCCGGCGTTTACCTGGGAGCAAAACCTCGTCAGCGTTTTGAACAACTGCGGCATGTTCTATACATTCCTTAACGGGGAGCAATTTTCTCTGGCGGGGTTGCCCGACAATGCCCCGTGCATCACGGAAGATCAGGGGAAAATACTCACCGTATTTCCCATATCAACGAGGCTCAACGCGCTGTTTGCGCAGCAACGAGCTTCGCTTGTCATGGAAAATCTTCTTGCTCAAACAAATCAGGATGAAAAGTCCATATTCTGCGTGTTTCCCGAACAGATTTTTATGGAGAGCGGCGAGCAGGCGCCGGATATTACGTATCAGATATTTTTTGAGGATATTTCTCGTTTTGAAAAAGGCGTTAATTTCACTGCTCCGTTCAAGTTGTACAATACCCTGACCGGGCTCAAAAAGGCGTATTTCCCTCCGTGCTTAAGTTTGTTTTCGCCGCCGGAATACACGCGGCGCAGACAGGTGAGACGGCAATTCGACTCGCCGCGGCAGTCCCTGATTGACTACCCGGAGGCTAATTATTTATATTCGAAAATGATGTTCACCAATGTCCTTATCAACCAGCTTCATGGAGACAAATCACGCAAACGCACCGCGAGGGAAGAGATATGGAAGGCGCAAGGGTATGACGCATTTTGCCCGACCACAGGCGGCGGCATCTACCGGCATTCGGTGCGCAAGGCGGCTTACCGGGTGTTGCTTGAAGCGGAAAAAATAAGCCGGGAAAAAGGGGAGTTCACCCCCTCCCTTATGGCGTTTGACTTTGATTTGGACGGGAATGAAGAATATCTTTTTCAGGAAGAATTCATCAATTGTTATATTAAAACATTGGGCGCTGATGTTTTTGAGTTGGATTACTTGCCAAAGTCGTGGAACTATTTGGACACTTTTTCTCTCTCCGGCGAGGCAAACCCTTGCAAAAGGGCTTCGTGGACGGATATTCTCGCTCCCCGCGAAATTTTTGAAGCGACCTTCGCGGACCGTATCGGCGAGATAAAGATGCAGACCGCGCAAACGGGCTTTTTAGAGGGCGGGCCTGGCGAAAACGCCTTCCGATTCTGCAAAAATGAAATGTTTGAAGTGTTGGAAACGGACAAGACGCACGGGAAGCTCAGTTTCAGGCTTCCGGTCAACGCCGCTGTTCCCTACGGGAACATAGAAATAGAAAAAACGTATCAGCTAAAAAAAAGCGTCCTTTCCATTCATTATACGCTTATCAACAGGGGGGCGAACAATGAAACATTTACGTTTATTCCAAGCGTTGACCTCTCCTTCCCTGGCGAAGGGGACGCTTTTCTGCGGATTTATAAACTCAATGCCAACGTAGATGTAAAAGAACCCATTAATATTGGAGAAGTGGTTGAACATGTTCAAGGCGTCAAATTTCAGGATATAAAAAACGAAGTGATCATCATTATCGCTTCAGACAAACTTTTTGACGTTTATATATTGCCGGTGAGAACGCCATGCTCTATCGAAGGTGAAACGATTGATATGTATCAATCGACCAACATCATGCCTATCAAACAAATCTCGTTAGGACCGGACCAACGGTTTGAAACCGAGTTCAGTATGAGAATGTATCATTGACGGAGGCTCTTCGTGAGAATAGGGATTGACACTTTCGCCTGCGCCGGGGGCAAATCGGCTGTTGGCGCATATTTGTTGCAGCTATTAAAACGGATTCCGCCGTCCGGCGGGCAATACGAATTATTCGGCTGGGAATTCGACCGCTTCGCCTATAAAGAGGCCGCCCCTCAATTTGAATTTATCTCCCAATGTTCTATACATAGGCGGTGGGCGAATTTGAGTTGGCATCTGTTTCAATACCCTAAATTCGCAAAAAAACGCGCCTATGCCGCCTGTTTCTTTCCGGCGGCGCACAAACGCCTTCCCAGCAACTCACCTTGCCCCGCCGTAGGAACCATCCACGATATGGCCGCCTATTGGAACATCCGCGAAAATAGAGATCCATTAGGCCGCGTCATCCGCTTTGTGTTCCCCAACATCCTGCGTCAAATGGAAAAGATTATTGCGGTGAGCAATTTTGTCAAACAGGAATTGATCGACATTGCCAAAGTGAAAGAGTCCCGCATTGAGGTGGCGCCGGAAGGCATTGACACAGCGGTTTTCTATCCGCGTCCTAAAAACGTGGATAGCGTGGTGTTGATTCAGCCGTTCAGTTTCCGCCAGCCCTATATTCTGTATGCCTCACGCATTGAGCATCCAATCAAGAATCACATCAAGTTGATAGAAGCGTTTGACATTTTTAAAGAAAGGACCCACTATCCGCATAAACTCATTCTCGCGGGAAAAGAGAGCCACGGCGTGGAAAAAGTCAAAGCGGCCGCCAGCTCCGCGACGTACAAGACCGACATATTCTTTCCCGGACATTTTCCCCAAAAGAATCTGCCGGAATTATACGCTGGCGCCGATATGGTGGCGATTCCCTCCCTTTACGAGGGCTTTGGCATGGGCGTCCTTGAAGCGATGGCGTCAGGCGTGCCGGTGGCCTGCGCTCGCGCCGCGTCGCTTCCCGAAACCGCCGACCACGCGGCTCTGTACTTCGACCCGAATGACGCCGAAGACATGGCCGACCGGCTCGTAACGCTGGCGACGAATCATGCTGTTTACCATAATTGCCGCTCTCTGGGGCTTGAACGGGTAAAGTCCTATTCGTGGGAGCGTTGCGCCGAACGGACGCTGGGCATAATTCAGGCGACGACCGGCAAGTGACTTCCCGCGAAAGGGCGCGAGGGATTTTGAGGGACATATAAAATACGTATCCGGGAAACGAATCCACCGCGCCCCCAGTTTCACGACATGAAGGGCGGAAAATTAATCCGCGGAGATTAATATGGCAATCGCAAGCGACATCAACGGGGAAATCTGCGCCGCTACTCCGTGTCCGCCGCTGATTCCGCCCGGCGGGTCAAAGCCGTAGGGCGTTTGGCGAAGAACGCCGCGTCCAAACTCATCGGCGTCATCCCGCCCTGAACGCCGGGGCATGGAAGCTGGAGATTGTCACCCGGTACAGTTCAGGCGGCTTTTTCCTCAAGCAACCTTGTATCATCTCCTTCGGATCCGCCCTTACCCTTCCGGAAACCGCCCCTAACTAAATCTCTATCACTCCTCTGACTAAGGGCCGGTCAGCCCTCTGACTAAGCCTAGGTCAGCCCCCTGACTAAGCCTTAGTCAGACTCCTGACCAAGGCTTGGTCAGACCCTCCACATAGGCTATGCGACCCTCGCGCATAGCCTATGTGTGATCCCTCACAATACCTTATGTGTACCACACACATAGTCTATGTGTCTCCCACATATTAGCCTCTGTGTACCACACCTCCGAAAATCGACCGAACTTGAGCCATATCGCCTTGACAGATATGGCGACAGGCGTCTGTTTCAAAAGCATGTGCCGCGTCAGGCTGTTTTTCCTCTTTTCATTTTTTATATATATGTTATAATGCCTCTATGAGTATACTATTCTATTCCCTCGGCGCGGCTGAGGAAGTGACTGGCTCCAAACATGTGCTGGAGATTGACGGAAAATCTTTCCTTGTGGACTGTGGCGCGTTCCAGGGCTCACGGGTGGAAGCTAACCGGAAAAACCGCGAGCTCGGCGTCGCTTCCGACCATATTGAAGCGGTAATATTGACGCATGGGCATCTTGACCATTGTGGACTTCTGCCCTTGCTCGCCAAAAACGGGTATAGAGGAAACATATACGCAACGCCCGCGACACGGGATATAGCCAGTCTCATTATGATGGACAGCGCGAATATTCAGGCGCATGACGCGGTGTTTCTGCGCAAACAGGCGCGTAAAAAAGGCGAGAAATTCGACTGGCAGCCGATATTTGACGAGCAAAACGCGATTCAGGCGACGAGTCAGATTATGGGCGTGTCTTACAACCGCCCGGTGAACATCAGCGAGGGCGTACAGCTGGAATTGTTTGACGCGGGGCATATTTTAGGGTCGGCGATGGCTATGCTTACGGCGCGACAGAACAACAAGGCGGTGAAAATCCTCTGTTCGGGCGACTTGGGGCGTCCCGGCAAGCCCATTATCCGGGATCCGGACACCGAAATTCCCGCGCCCGATTATATTGTGCTTGAAAGCACCTACGGCAACAGGCGGCATGACAACACAGACGACGCCATGCAGAAGCTGGCTGAAGTGTGCAAGCGCACCGTAAAAAACAAAGGTTGCGTCCTCATTCCTTCGTTTGCCATTGAGCGCACGCAGGAACTGGTGTACTATTTCCATATACTGGTAGATGAGGGGATAATCCCCGAAATTCCTACCTTTGTGGATTCGCCAATGGCCACCAACGCGACCACGATATTTCAGGTTCACCCCGAATGTTACGATGAAACCATACGCGAAGCCTTCATCAAACATCATAAAAACCCCTTCGGCTTCAATGCCCTGCACTTTACCACCAGCGTTGACGAATCCAAAGCCTTGAACCGCCACCCCGGTCCGCTTATCATCATAAGCGCTGACGGCATGTGCGAAGCGGGGCGCATCCAGCACCACCTCATCAACCGCATCGGCAATCCGGAGACCACTATTCTGACGGTCGGCTACATGGCGGAAAACACGCTCGGCAGACGTATCCGCAACCGCGAAAAAGAGGTGAAAATACACGGACAATGGTTTTCGCGGCGAGCGGAGGTTGAAGAAATCAACGCATTCAGCGCCCACGCGGACTATGAGGAGGCGTTGCGCTGGCTCAAAACCTTCGACACATCGCGCTTGAAGAAAATATTCCTTGTTCACGGCGAACCCAAACCTCAGGCGGCTTTCAAGCAGTACCTTGCGGCCAATGGCTTCCCGCAAACGGAAATTGTGAAATATGGACGAACGTACGATATGAGCGAAGGCGGAGATTCCGGCGAATGTCCCGGAGGAGGTTCTATATGAAAATCTCAACGCGGGGACGCTACGGTGTCAGACTCCTCATCGACCTCGCCGAGCATATGGACGAACCACATGTCTCTTTGGCGAGCATCGCCAAGCGGCAGGGTATCAGCGTCCGGTATCTTGAACAGGTCGCCGTCATACTCAGACGGACGCTTTTTATCCGCTCCGTAAAAGGGGCGTCAGGCGGCTATACGCTTGCCCGCCGTCCGGAGGACATCATCATAGGCGACGCGTTGCGGGAGCTTGAAGGCGATATGCTGGTGGTTGAGCCGCCGCTTCCCAACGTACAAGAGACCAAATTGCAAAAAGTTATCAGGCAAGCGGTGTTTGACCGGCTTAACGAACGCATCGCTTCGGTAATTGACCGGGAAACGCTGGCCTCGCTGGTAGGGACTGTTGATCCAGACGAATCGTATATGTATTTTATATAGAGTTTTTGGCAGTGATCTACAAAATCCGGTGAAAAACAATGGCAATGGGGCGCGAAGAGACGCCATGAAATAACGCTCTCAGAGCAATCAATCATCATTGCCAGAACCCTGCCATAGCTCGAAACGGTGGGCAAGCGACGGACTGACAGTCCGCCTGTCCGCCACCCGCAATCGTCGCCGTAAAGACCGCAGACGCCAACTTGCCGGCGCCGCCAAAACCTTGCGCGCTTAAATCCGCCTGTGTCCGGAAGGCGCAGAATAAGGCGGGCATTTAGAAGGACGCGATGTTTTTCCAAGAAACCGCGGAATCATGGAAAGCGTTTGCTATAGCTTTTTTCTTCATCAGTTACGGCTTCGTTTTGAGTGTAATCATACTCGATAACTTTCTCATTTTTGTGGGAAATTATCCATGACCCTGGCGTTCCCTAAAACCCTAAAACTGTCGCTCCGCGCGTTTCGGGAAAGCCTCAACCGTTCCCATCCTTTAAGCTCACGAAGCGGACGAATCGCGGCGCCGGTTTTATCTTCAAGGAATACATATTGCGCGTCCTGCGCCGCCATAGATAACCGCGCAAGACGGCGCCAAGCGTTTATGCGAGATGTTACACCTGCAGAGCGCGTCTGCCGGGCGTAGCGCCTTTGCGTTTCGTCTTTCGGACGCCGCCATGAAGGACACTCTGAGAGCCTCTCTGAGGAAACCCTCTTTAGAGCGTCCAATTTTCCAGCAATTTGAGGCCGGTCGCGCCCGATTTTTCAGGATGAAACTGGACGGCGCACAGAGCGCCCCGTTCCACCGCGCTGCAATACGTAAGGTAGTAATCCGCTTCAGCGGCGACAACCGCGTCGTCGTCTGGATCAGCGTAAAAGGAGTGGATATAGTAAAAAAAAGAATTTTCAGGCAGCCCCTTGAAGAGCCGGGACGAGGGGCGGGCTTTCGTGTTGTTCCAGCCGATTTGCGGTACCTTTCTGCCCGGAAACCGCCGCACCGTTCCAGAAACAATGGACAAACCGGGCGTCGCCCTGCCATCAACCGGCGGCGCTTCCTCGGACGCCTCAAATAAAAGCTGCAACCCTATGCAGATTCCCAAAAACGGCTTGTCCGCCTGTATCCATTCCTTAAGAGCGGAAGCGTAGCCAGATTTTTCGAGGGAAGACATCGCCGTGGCGAAATGCCCGTCTCCAGGGAAAATGATTTTCTCAAAGCCGCGCATGTCTTCGGGTCCTCGCACGAAACGGGCCGGGGTGTTGAGCCGTCGCAGGGCGTTCATCACCGAGCCGAGGTTGCCGGCGCCATAGTCAATTACGCCAATCATACCATCATCAGCGGCTTTTCAAGCTGGTCAAGGATGCCTTTTGTTGAAGGAATCGCGTCTCTCGCCCGCCCGTCAATTTCAACCGCGTCCCGCAAGGCGCGGGCGGACGCTTTGAACAAGGCTTCGATTTTGTGATGATCGCTTCGCCCCCGCAAAATGTCGAGGTGAAGCGTGATCCCTGCGGCAGTGGCAAAACCTTGCCAGAAATCTTCGACAACATCGGTTTGAAAAGAGAACGCGCCGGGTGGCGCGCCGGAAACGAGCGGCAAACCGGAAAGCTCCGCGTTGAACGACAGAAAAGCTCTGCCGGAAATGTCAACAGCCGCGCGCGCCAAGGTCTCGTCCATAGGGAAAAGGCAACTTCCGCACCGTCTGACCCCCCGCTTGTCGCCCAGCGCTTGCGCGAAACACTGCCCCAGCGCGATGCCGGTGTCTTCGACCAGGTGGTGCTGATCCACGTCAAGATCGCCTGACGCCCGCGCCGTTATGTCGAAAAGCCCATGTTTCGCAAAGGTGTTGAGCATGTGTTTCATAAACCCAATGGGGTATTCCAGCGACGCGGCTCCAGAGCCGTCAAGATTAAGGGTGAGGCGAATATCCGTCTCTTTGGTTGTCCGGTGAATTTCAGCTATTCTGTTCATGGCACAACCTTCCGCAAATCGTATTCAACAATGTCGGTGGCGCCGAATTTTTTCAAGCGTGGAATAATATCAGGAACCTCGCTTTTTTTGACTGCTATCTTGACCGCAAAACCCGCGTTGTCCCCATAGAGCGGCGCGATGGTGGGGCTTCTCATGCTGGGCAACGAGTCGATGAGCGCGTCAAAAAGCGATTCAGCTACGTTCATTTCAAGCATCACCCGCTCCCGCCCATCAAGAACAGCTTTAAAAAGCATGACAAGTTCTTCAATGCGTCTGTGTTTCTCCGCATCCGCAAGCGCGGCTTTTGACGCGACAAAACGAGTCGACGATTCGAGCAGCGTGTCGATTATCAGCAAGCCATTATCCCGCAGAGTCTGCCCGGACGAGGTGTTGTCAATGATCATGTCCGCGTCATCCGGCGGAAATACTTCCGTGGCGCCGTAGGTGCGGAGTATGCGGAAATCATAGTTTTCTTTTGCAAGCCATTCCTGCGCAAGGCGGACATATTCGGTCGCCACGGTGATTTTCTTTCGTTTAAGCTCGGAAAGATCAAATTCCGCAGGAACCGCAGCCACAATACGAACGCAGTCGAATCCCAAGTCCATGATTTCCTCAACATCAGCGCCGGTTTCCCGCAACCAGTCTATGCCGGTGAAGCCAGCGTCGTGACTGCCCAGTTCAAGCAAAGCCCCCACGTTTTGCGGCTTCATTATCTTCGCGTCAAGCCAATCCGCGCCAATGACCGGGCGGTACGTCCTGTCCGCGAGGGAGATCGGGAATCCCGCGTCTCTAAACAGGGTGGATACATTGTCAAAAATCCGCCCTTTAGGGATCAAAATGCGTAATTTGTCCATAAAAAG
The DNA here is from genome assembly GCA_031254795.1 of Treponema sp. Lineage (GTDB taxonomy): Bacteria > Spirochaetota > Spirochaetia > Treponematales > Breznakiellaceae > JAIRKH01. The sequence goes on along the minus strand of JAIRTS010000123.1, from coordinate 5,190 downwards.
AGTATAGGGGTTGCGAGGTGGAATGTCTAGCGGGAGCTTACACATATATCAGTATCGCAAGATACACGACGCTGAACACAACGACACAGACTTTTCTAAAGGCGCGTTCCCGTTTGCCGCCTGTAACAATGTTCGCTATGCGATAGAATTTTCCGTCCAGCGGATACAACCATGGGACTCCCTTGCGATTGAACGTATCAGCGGCTAAATGGCTTATCCAGCCGATGCAAAAGCCAAACCATATACTGAGCAGAATATTGGTCAACAAATTCGCAGACATATACCCGATGATGTAAAGAACCGGCGACAGAATTATCAACAGCGCGAGACCACTGTGAGTCCCTTTTCTATGGCGAGCGATGGGCAAGAGCAACCGGACAAGGCAGACAAGGATAAAGATCGCGAGCGCCGGAAAGAGGACGTTGACAGGACGGATCAGTTTGTCTATGAAGCATAAATACACGGCAAAGATTAATGACAACGCGCCGAAAAGCGTTATGGCCGATTTCAGAAACAACCGTACAGCCCTGCCGCCCTTGCTGTTTGGCAAATCTATGTCCGGGCCGAGACTGCCCGCCACCGCAGGCAGGATGCCAAGCGCGGGATAGTAAACATGTTCCGAGCCGAGGCTGAAGCCGAATTTTTTCTCCGCAAGGCTTATGGCGACAGGAACGGCTCCACTTAACCCTCCCACAATCATGTGGGTATATCCGTTCATGTTATAGTTTTCCTTCTTCAAAATTTGACAGCAGTTTCTTAAACGTCTCGCTGTTTTCAATTTTCGACAACACATCGTTTGGTGGCGTCGCTGGCTTTGCATACGCGGCGTCAGCCTCGAAAACGCTTGCCGCTTTGCCCGCTCCGTCCTCATCGCAAGTTCCTTCGTCATCTTCCCGCGCCTGTATCGCCACTCTGCTTAACCGAAATGAAATGCCGTTAATAGTCAATTCGGGAAACCGCCGCCGGAAACTCTCCAAAATCTCGTGTTGCTTGGTCTGTAAAATCTGTATCCAGCCCGGATGATCCGCCTCAATAAGCACGATATTTCGCTCAAGCTCAACAATTTGGGCGTGATCCACCGCCGCCGGAATTCGCTGCTCTCTGACTACGGCAGCCCACGAGGTGAACACCTTTGAAATGCTGTGGGCGTTGCGTCCGCCGGTGTATTCATCGAAAAAAACTGAAAGAAGATCACCCGCCTTTTTCATCATTCCATCCTTGAGAGACTGCCGCAGGACATATTGTAGACAATGGTGTCAGCTGTTCGATATCGCTGATACGGCTCTTCCGGCAAAAACGTGTAAAACGCCTGATCGTATTCAGGCAAAACTTCAAGAAACCTGCGACGTTTCTCCGGGTCCAGCTCCAAAAGCACATCATCCAATAGCAAAACCGGTTTTTTTCCGCTCATGTCCGAAAACCGCTTCGCTTCCGCGACACGCAACAACAAGACAAGAAGCCGCCGCTGGCCTGTGGAAGCGTTTCTTGCAAATTCAGCGCCGCCGCAGGTAAACACATATTTGTCGCGGTGAGGACCCATTCTTGTAGCGCCAAAAGAAACGTCTCCTTCGCGGCGATTTTTCAACAGCTCAATAATCGCTTCTTCCTCCAAGTCTTCGCCATCACAAAAGGCGTCGTCTGCGTCTGACGCCGCGCCACGGCTTTGCCGCTTGGTCCACGCGGGGATATACCGGACTTCAATGTCGTCAATACCCGCAACGTACGTATAAAGCGGCGTGAACGTTTGTGAAAAAAGCCGCGCCGCGCCAGCGCGTTTCTTCATAATATTCACGCCGTATTTCGCCAACTGCGGATCGAGCGCGTCAAGCATTCGCACTGTATGAGAAGCGCCGCTTTCACAGTCTTTCAACACGCTATTTCTGGTTTTAAGGATTTTCCGGTAATTGCGGAGATCGTCCAAGTAAACGGGATCATAGAGGCTCTGACTTTGATCGAAAAACCAGCGCCTGTCTTCTGGAGCGCCTGCGGCGAATATCATGTCTTCATGGCAAAACACAATGCACGGCGCTATGGAAATGAGTTCCTTCCGGTCTTCGACTTTTTTTCCGTCAACAACCACGGTCTTGCGGCTGTTTTCGATTTTCACCAGAATTTTTTCATAGAGCGTTGACACGTTCTGATCCGCCGGCGATGTCCGCGCGGCAAACCGCGTCAACACCGAACAGCCCTTGCTTTTTTTTTCTTCAGTGGAGCTGGCGTTTTCGGCGTCCCCAGCGGCGGCATTGGAGACGTATTCGTTTTTACGAACAAGTTCGCGGTCACTCACCGAACGGAACGATGAAGCGTACGAGCAGAAATAGATGCCTTCAAGAAAATTGGTCTTTCCCTGCCCGTTTTCGCCGACTAAAAAAACATCTTTCGCTTGGGTGTCAACTTCAGCGTCTCGCAAATTTCTAAAAGAAATAAAGCGCAACGATGATATACGCATGTCGCTGACTAAAGTTGCATGGGCATCACAACATGCAAGAAGTCGCTTTCCGGCTCCGGTTTAATAGTCACCGCCTTGCTCGGGTCGGTGAAATAGACGCTTATATCATTGTCGCTTATCACTTTAAACGGTTCTTCCACATACCGGTAATTCATGGCGATTGAGACGGGGTTTCCATCGTATTTGCACGGAATCTCCTCATTCGCAACGCCAAGTTCGCTTTCTTCAGACGCTATCGCAAGTACGCCGGGCGTCAAGCTCAAATAGATGCGGTGCGATTTCTCAACAAAAAGCGACACGCGCTTGAGGGCGTCAAGGATCTCCATGCGGTTTAAGGTAAAGCTATGCTCATGGCTTTCAGGAATAACGCGGTGATAGTTGGGGAACTGCCCTTCAATCAAAACAGATGAAAGGTTATATGAACCGAAACGTACAAAAATGATCTTATCCGTAACGGAAATTGAGATAAGACCCTCGTCTCCCGCTCGTTTCATAATGATGTTGAGTATCTTCGGCGGCACAATAACGCCGGAGAAATCAGGCGCGTCATCATCAATTTCCTTGCTTATAAAAGCGAGCCGTCTGCCATCCGTCGCCACCATCTTCACTTTGGAACCGTTCTTTTCAAACAAAACGCCGGTCATAAAATAGCGGGTCTCATCATCAGAAACCGCGAATACGGTTTGATGTATCATTTCCTTAAAATTTTTTATAGGGACAGAGAAGAATGATGTTTCATTTGGTTCTGGAAACACGGGAAAATTTTCTGAGGCGATGCTTCTAAGCTGGAACTTAACCTTCTTGGTCGTCGGCTTTATGATGACCATCGTGTCGACATGCTCAAATTCCAACTCTCCTTCCGGTATGGAAGCCAAAATGCCCAAAAATTTATCACAAAACACGGTCGCGGCGCCCGGTTCTATTACGGAAACCGGAACCTTTGTCTCAAAGTTGACCTTTATATCGGTGGCTTTGATGACCAGCGTGTCATTCGCCGCTTCAATATAAATATTTGACAGGATGGAGATGGCGTTTTTTGAAGCGATGATCTCCTGGGCTATCCCAATCTCTTTAAGCAGAACACTCCGTTCACAAGAAAATTTCATTTCTTTCTCCTTTCTCTTACTATTATAAAAATTTATATATATAATAATAGTAATAATAAGACGCCATAACATGTGTATAAGGCATCTATCTCTTTTTGACCAAAACTGTTGCGGCTTGCACAAATTTGGGAAAAGACTTCCCTTATTCCACAGTGTTAGCCGTTTTTCTTATAGATACACCGGTTTTACTATATTATACATAAGAATTCACAAATTTACAAGTGATATTTTACATTGGATTCCATTTCAGAATCTGATGTTCTGGAAGGGACCCGTTCGTCGTTACGCCTTGGCGTTGTACTCCTTTATCATTCTGATAAGACTCTGTATGGTTGAGTCAAGCGTAGGATCCGCTTGTATACGCTCCTTGATCTTGTTGCATGAGTGCATCGCGGTTGTATGATCCCGTCCGCCAAAAGCCTGCCCTATCTCGGTTGTGGAAAATTCGGTGATTTCACGGGAAATATAGATAGCGAGCTGGCGCGGGAACACCACATTCTGGGACTTTTTTTTTCCTTTCAGATCATTGGGAGTTATTTTGAAATGCTCCGCCACCACCCGCTGGATAATGTCTATAGACATGTTGGTCTGTTTGGGAGCCGCGAACACGTCTTTGAGTTGCTGCCGCGCAATCTCAACGGTTATGGACTTTCCCACCAGATCCGCATAGGCTATCAAGGTGGTGAGCGCGGCTTCAAGATCGCGGACGTTCGAGGAGACGTTTTTGCTTATAAGCGCCAGCACTTCATCGGGAATAGTCGCATTTTTCGATTCCGCCTTCTTTTTAAGAATGGCGTAGCGGGTCTCGTAATTTGGCGGCTGGAGATCGATGTTGAGTCCCCGTTCAAAGCGGGAGCGCAAGCGGTCTGAAATTTTTTTCAGTTCCGTAGCCGGACGGTCGCAGGTAAAGACAATCTGCTTGTTTGATTCGTACAAGGTATTGAACGTATGAAAAAGCTCTTCCTGAAGCCCCTCTTTTTCCTGTACAAAATGAACGTCGTCCATAAGCAGCACATCAACGTACCGGTATTTTTTTTTGAAGGAACTCATGTTTTTTTCTTTAAGAGCGTCGACATACTCGTTGAGAAAGGCTTCGGTGTTAATATACACAATTTTTTTGTCAGGAGTATGGGCGTATACATAGTTGCCGATTGCCTGCAATAAGTGCGTTTTTCCAAGCCCCACGCCGCCATACAAGAAAAACGGGTTGTAGGTGACGCCCGGATTTTTCGCTATTGCCAGCGCCGCGTTCGCCGCAAAGCTGTTGTTGTCCCCGATGACATAGGCGTCGAAGTTGTAATCCGGCTTTAACTGCGGGTGCCGCTTTGCCACGTTATGTACAGGCGGAGCCTGTGGAATGTCTTTGTTATTCGCCTGATATGAGGCGTCATCGCCCCGCTTCTCCATTTTTTCTTTGAATTCACCTGATGATTCCGTTTCTTGAGACGCCGGAGGTGATTGAATCGTTGTTTTTTTGGGTTGTTGCTGAACAATCTCAAAAACAAGCGCCATGTTTTTTTCTATTATCAGCTTGAGCTTTTCTTCAATGCGGATTTTATACCGCCGTTTTACTTCTTCACGGTAAAAATTTGACGGTACGCCTAGGATAATAGTATTTTCCGTTGCGCCCCGGTA